>JAHRVZ010000145.1 GCA_019090405.1 Paracoccaceae bacterium | reverse complement strand
TCTGAAAATCCAGCCAAGCGCGACCTTTACCCGGAACTGCCCATAGCGGTTCAACTTTGTATGGCGCATCTTCGGCCACGGGGACATCAGCACCTTTGGTCTTTAGCCCCAGATCAACAATTACCTGTTTCGCAGCCTCGACACCTTCTTTCAAACAGGCCGCAGTCGAAAACGCACCATTGCACGCCCCCGCCGTGGACAGGCCCGGAACGCTTCCCGGCGTTGGCACAAAACTAAGGATATCGTCGCGCCACGTAGGGCGACCATTCATATGACAGGTCAGATGCACCGTTGGATTCCAACCACCTGACATGGCCAGACAATCGGTTTTCAGGTTTTCTTCGCCAGTTGTGGTGCGAATTGTGATGCTTTCCAACCGCTGCCGCCCAGCGCTGCGACAAACCTGCGCACCTCGGTAAACGGTGAAATCATCTGATGTCGGCGCATCATGGCGGCTGTCGATCACCCCGGCCACATGTACGCCGGCCGCTGTCAGATCATGCGCTGTGCGGTGGGCATCATCGTTATTGCCAAACACCGTCATGGCCTGCCCGGGGCTGACACCCCAGCGGTTCAGATAGGCGCGTACCGCCCCCGCCGTCATGATCCCCGGCCGGTCATTATTCTGAAACGCCACCGGACGCTCTAATGCGCCTGCCGCCAGAATTGCCCGTTTTGTCGCAATCCGCCAAAACGTTTCCAACGGCGCACCTTTGGCACGCAGTCCATGATGCCCCTCCCGTTCCAGCACGCCATAAGTGCCCTGATCATAGGCCCCGACAACCGTGCTGCGCATCATCAGCCTCACGTTGTCCATATTGCGCAACTCGTCCAACACACGGTCAGCCCAATCGACGCCGGGCATTCCATCCACCTCATAGGTTTCGGCCAGCAAACGCCCACCCATCCGGCTATCTTCATCTGCCACAATGACATCGACGCCAGCCCGACCCGCAACTAACGCCGCCATCAAACCCGCAGGTCCGGCACCGATCACCAGCAAATCGCAAAACGCATAGGCACGGTCGTATTTGTCAGCGTTGGGCACCCCCGATAACGCCCCAAGACCCGCCGCACGCCGGATTACCGGCTCGTAAAGCTTTTCCCAAAACGCCCGAGGCCACATGAAGGTTTTATAATAAAACCCCGCACCCAAAAACGAGGCCGCCAGATCGGTCACCGACATCAGATCCAGACCCAGCGACGGCCAGCGGTTTTGGCTGCGGGCCTGCAATCCTTCGTAAAGTTCCTGCATCGTGGCCCGCACATTGGGATCCTGCGCCGCACCTGACCCTATGGTCATCAGCGCATTGGGTTCTTCACTGCCAGCGGTCAAAACCCCGCGTGGACGGTGATATTTAAAAGACCGCCCAACCAGCCGCACATCATTGGCCAGCAAAGCACTTGCCAGCGTGTCACCCTCAAAGCCGGAATATCCAATGCCATCAAACGTGAACGACACCGGAGCTGACCGATCAACTAACCCTTTACCAGCGACCCTCATGATTCTGCCGCCAATTCCGTCGATGTGATCGCATGCGTTAGCGTATTGCGGCTCACCACAATCCAGGCGTTGCAGCCAGACGCATGATACCACAAATCCCGAGTTTCCCCTGCCGGGTTTTCACGCAGATAGACGTAATCATCCCATGCCGCCTCGCCCGCATCCGGGTCTGGTCGCGCCATCGCAGCTCCGCGATAATAAAATTCACGATGATCGCGGTCGCCGCAAATCGGACAGTTGATCCTCATGGCATACGCCCCTGCTTCTTTTCGTCAAAAATACTCAAATCCAACATTGCCGGTCCTAATGCAGGTTGTGCTGAGAACCGGTGCCCTCTTCGTCTATGATCCCGTAACCCGTTCGGAATCGGTCGATCCGAAACCCGCGTGCTGCCTCATGTGGTCGCCCCGTAGCAATCAAATGCGCAAAACAATGACCCGAAGCAGGAGCGGCCTTGAACCCGCCATAGCACCAGCCACAGTCTATAAAGAGTCCCTCGATGTCGGTTTTGTCGATAATCGGAGAGCCATCTGGCGTCATGTCCATGATGCCACCCCAAGATCGCAAAATCTTGGCTTTGCCAATCATTGGCATCAGGGTCATCCCGGCCTCCATCACATGTTCCACCATCGGCAGATTGCCCCTCGCGGCATAGGTGGCATAGGAATCCAGGTCGCCACCGAATACCAAACCGCCCTTGTCAGACTGGCTGATATAGAAATGGCCCATGCCAAAGGTCACTACATTATCAATCACCGGCTTAAGCCCTTCGGTGACAAATGCCTGCAAAACGTGACTTTCAATCGGCAGACGCATCCCGGCCATGGCGGCGACCTGCCCTGATCGACCCGCGACGACAATACCAACCTTTTTGGCCTTAATCGCACCACGGGTGGTTTGTACGCCTTTGACACCACCACCCTCAATATCAATCCCGGTAACTTCACAGTTTTGCAGAATATCAACGCCGCGACTGTCAGCGCCGCGCGCATACCCCCAGGCAACCGCATCGTGGCGCGCCGTGCCACCACGTGGGTGATGAAGAGCCCCAAAAACCGGAAACCGCGCATTGTCATAGTCAAGATAGGGTAGATGTTTGCGCACGCCCTCGCGGTCCAAAAGAATCGCGTCATCACCTTGATTGATCATTGCATTGCCACGCCGCACAAAAGCATCACGCTGAGCATCGGAATGGAACAGATTAAAGATGCCACGCTGTGAATGCATGACATTATAGTTCAGATCCTGCTCAAGCCCTTCCCAAAGTTTCAAAGAATGCGAATAAAATTCGGAATTGCCCGGCAGGAAATAATTCGCCCTCACAATTGTGGTGTTGCGCCCGATATTGCCGCCGCCAATATAGCCCTTCTCAAGCACTGCAACATTGGTCAGCCCATGTACACTTGCCAGATAATGCGCGGTGGCCAGACCATGCCCGCCACCGCCAATGATCAGAATGTCATATTCAGCCTTGGGCTCAGGATCGCGCCAATGTGGAGTCCAGCCTTTGTTCCCGGTCAGCCCCTCTTTCAGAACCCGAAGGCCGGAAAAGCCGTTCTTTAGTATTCCCATGAGCGCGACTCCTGACTGTGTTGGCAGAATAAGACCAACTTGCCACCCGAGTATCAATGCCTGACGCAAGCGCCCCACGACTTTTCGACATTTTCAGGTCTACTCGCGACCTGAGTGAAAAAAAACGGTTCTGCACCTGTTTGCCGTTCGATGAGATCGAGGCCGAGAAACTTAATACTCCCCGGTCCGATGCCTTGCGCGTCGGGCCGAGGATTACTGTAGATGATGTTAAAGCCCTTTGGCCTGATAACTGGCCGCGACTTTGCCGATCGACACCAGATATGCCGCTGTGCGCAGGTCTTGCGCATCGTCGCGTTCATGCCAAACATCGCGCATCGATTGATAAGCGATGCGCATTGTGTCATCCAGACCCGACCTTACCAGTTCCAACTCACCAGCACCGCGCAGGTACTTTTCCTTGAACAGCGGAGACATCGACCAGGCGTCGCCCATGTGTTCGTCAAGGCGGGTTAATTCGTCGATCACCAACTGATGGCGCGCTTCTTCTTGTCGCCGCTGCATCCGACCAAAGCGGATGTGGCTAAGGTTTTTAACCCATTCGAAATAAGACACCGTCACACCACCTGCGTTGGCATACATATCAGGTATGATAACGATCCCTTTCTTGCGCAGAATTTCATCGCCGCCGGCAGTTACGGGACCATTGGCCGCCTCAATGATCAGCGATGCTTTGATATTGGCGGCATTAGACAGGTTGATCACCCCTTCAAGAGCAGCCGGAATCAGGATGTCGCATTCTTCCTCAAGCACCGCAGTCCCCTCAGCGGTATGGGTCGCATCGGGAAAACCAGTTATTCCACCATGTTTGACGATCCACTGATGTACCGCTTCGACATCCAGACCAGCCGGGTCATACAAAGCGCCGTCACGCTCGATAATACCGGTGATAAGGGATCCATTTTCCTCGGACAGGAATTTGGCTGCGTGATAACCCACATTGCCAAGCCCCTGAACAATCACCCGTTTGCCATCAAGCGATCCGGTCAATTTGGCCTTTTTCATGCCCTCAGCGTCACGGAAAAATTCCTGCAAGGCATATTGCACGCCTCGCCCCGTGGCCTCGACCCGCCCGGAAATACCCCCGGCGTTCAGCGGTTTGCCAGTCACGCAAGCCTTGGCATTGATATCTGTGGTGTTCATCCGCGTGTATTGGTCTGCGATCCAGGCCATTTCGCGTTCCCCCGTTCCCATATCCGGGGCCGGAACATTCTGTGAAGGATGAATCAGGTCGCGTTTCGCCAGTTCATAGGCAAAGCGTCGGGTGATCCGCTCAAGTTCGTGTTCGTCATATTGGCGTGGGTCAATCCGCAATCCCCCCTTTGAGCCGCCAAATGGGGCTTCGACCAGGGCACATTTATAAGTCATCAGCGCCGCCAGCGCCTCGACCTCGTCCTGATTGACCCCCATCGAAAAGCGAATGCCGCCCTTGACCGGTTCCATATGTTCAGAATGCACTGACCGGTAGCCAGTGAACGTCTGTATCTGCCCGCGCAAACGCACCCCAAAACGCACCGTATACGTCGCGTTACAAACCCGGATTTTTTCTTCAAGCCCTGGCGGCAGGTCCATCAAGGCCACCGCCCTGTTAAACATCAGATCAACACTTTCGCGAAAACTTGGCTCAACAATTTGCGTCATACACATCCCTTTTTTAAAAACAGCGACTCACTTTGGTAACCGTTGTGTGCCCCAGAGTATGACGAGTTGGTTAAATTGTGCGACTTTTTTAGGCGTTTTATGAAAACAACTGGCCAAGGGCGCGAATTTGATCAGAAATTTACCATTTCAAATTGATTGTTTCCGCCACCACAACAACCCGTCGCGAGTCTGCTGATCGTAGAGAATTTTGCTCCAATGAACGCCATTTTGCTGCGTATTTGCCTAATTTTAGACATGTTTGCGGGCGATTACTGACGAGACCAGTCGCGTCCAGACAACCGCAACGATTCTGTTAGCGGCGAGAAAGGAATGCCATGCGCTCGAATTCTGAAAAAACAGATTCTGCATTCAAATTAACTGCTTTCGCGCGAAGGTCGCGCTTTGCCGGATATATGAATCGCTTTGCCAAAGACGACAATGGCACAATTCTGGTTCTTAGTATTTATTTCTTTCTTCTGATTGTCATGTTCGCCGGCATCGGTGTCGATATGATTATGTTTGAACGCGACCGGTCAAGATTGCAGTCCACGTCTGACCGGGCCTCATTGGCAGCTGCCGACTTGGACCAGACGCTTGATCCCGAAGCCGTTGTAGAAGACTATTTTGCCAAAGAAGGTCTGTCGGACTATCTGATTTCAGTGAATGTTGATGAAGGCCTGAACTACCGGACTGTTTCTGTCGTGGCCAGCTCAGACGTGCAAACAAACTTTATGCACATGACTGGTGTCGAATCTCTTACTGCAGTGGCAGGTTCAACAGCAGAAGAACGTATTGACGGTGTTGAAATCTCCATGGTTCTGGATGTTTCAGGCTC
>JAHRVZ010000144.1 GCA_019090405.1 Paracoccaceae bacterium | reverse complement strand
GGGCTGATGGGCGGACCAATGGCGCGGAACCTGATGCGGGCCGGATATAGGTTGCGCCTTTGGAACCGCAGTATTGCCAAAGCCGAGGCGCTGGCAGGCATTGGCGTGACCATCTGTACATCGCCGCAATTGGCCGTCAAAGGCGCAGATTTTGTGATTTCCATGCTTAGCGATGGTTCGGTGACGGCGGGTATCATTGCCGACAACGATGTGACCAAGGCTTTGGCTGAAAACGCGACCTGGATCGAGATGAGTTCGGTCAAACCAAAAGAGGCCCGCGCCCAGCGCGATTATCTTGAAACATATGGCGTGCAGCATCTGGATGCACCGGTGTCTGGTGGGACCAAAGGTGCGCAAGCCGGTACATTGGCAATCATGGTTGGCGGAGACATCGGCGTGTTTGAAAAGGCCAAAGTGGTTTTTGAACCAATGGGTCGCGCGGTGCGTGTTGGCCCTTCGGGGTCGGGGCAGTTGGCCAAACTGGCCAATCAGGGGATTGTGGCTGTGACCATCGGGGCAGTGGCCGAGGCAATGCTGTTGCTTGAACAAGGCGGTGCTGATCCGGCGGCTGTCCGGGATGCGCTGAAGGGTGGGTTTGCCGACAGTACCATCCTGCAACAACATGGCATGCGCATGACAACGCGCAATTTTGAACCGGGCGGGCCGTCAAGGCTTCAGCTTAAGGATCTGGATAATCTGCTGGATGAATCCGCGACGCTGGGGGTTTCTTTGCCGGTGTCTCAGCACATCCGCGACCGGTTCGCGCGGTTTTGCGCCAAATTGAACGGTGCAGAAAAAGACCATTCCGGGCTATATCTGGAATTGCGCGATCACAATGACATGAAGAACGACTGAATTATGTCCAAAATCCAGATACTTGGCAGCGGCGGCTAGGTTGGCCAAAAATTGGCGGATCATCTGGCAGATTATGGGTGGAATGGTCAGCCTGCAGATGCGGGAACGTATCTTTGACGTTGGCTCTGCGTTTGTTTTGAACCGCGAAAATGGTGGTCTTTGGACCTCATTCAATCTGTCTAGATCCCATTCAATGTAAGAACTTTGAGCTACCCGCTTAATCTGGCGTTTGACAGAATCGAGTCACGCAGCAATAGTTCTTGGATGGGAAGAAGTAATTCAGTTGAACGAAGTTAGTCAGTGTCACCAGTCAGTTACAATCTCTGGGTACTGAGCGTTCATGTATTTTACCAAGGGAGAGGAAAAATAATGAAAAAAATCCTGTTATCAGGAGTCGCGGTATTTGTGATGGGCGGGGCAGTGTCTGCCGGTGTTTGCCCAAGCGTAACCGTTGAAGACTCGATGGGGGTCGCCGCAGGCGCATTCCCGCAGCAATACGAACTTGCCGAATTTCAGTCGTTGGGTGATTGCACCGTTGAATTTGCAGCAAACCCTGCGATTGGCGATCTGAACGGCCGAATTCGTGGTAATGGCGACCTGCCGGCGTTGGCTGACCGTTTGCCGTCTGAGCCACTGGTTGTCGCACCGTATAATTCCGTAGGTGTCTATGGCGGCACGCTGGATGCTTTGTCCAACGCGACCGAAGCTGGCACATCCGACTTTATGTCCACACGTCACGTTAATCTGGTGCGCTATGCGGATGATCTGACAACGATTGTTCCGAATATTGCCAAAAGCTGGGAATGGAACGACGATTTCACCCAACTGACGTTCCATCTGCGTGCGGGCCACAAATGGTCTGACGGCGCGCCGTTCACCGCAGAAGACGTCAAATTCTGGTATGACAATCTGGCGACCGACACGAATGTACGTGAAAAGCCAAAAGACTATGTTCTTGTAGGTGGCGAAGTGATGGATGTTGTTGCTGTTGACGCAACAACCGTTCAGTTCAACCTGCCATCGCCCAAACCCGGTCTGTTGTCACATTTTGCCAACCATTATGCACAGGGCTTCCAGCCCAAGCATTTCCTGGGACAGTTCCACCCGGCCATTAACCCAGATGCCGACGCACATGCGCAGGCGATGGGTTTTGAAAACGGGTATGCTGCAATCAAAGGCTATTATGGCAACTCGGACTGGATGGACACGCCGACACCTATGTTAGCCCACCCCGATCTGGTCGCTGGCCTGCCTGCGGACACGGTTCCTACTCTGGAAAGCCACATTATCACGGCTGAAACCACCGAAGGTCGCCATTTGGTCGCCAATCCGTATTTCTTTCAGATTGATACCGCTGGCAACCAGTTGCCTTACATCAACGAACAGGATGAATTGTTTGTCGGTGACAGCGAAGTTCGCTTGCTGAAACTGGTCAACTCAGAAGTTGATTACAAGTCTCAGTCGCTCAGCCTGGACTATGCGCCTTTGCTGTTGGAAAATCAGGAAAAGGGTAACTTTACCGTTGATCTGAAACCACAGATCGCGCTTGATACGTTCTCGTTCAATGTGACGTCGGAAAATCCGGCTAAACGTGAAGTGTTTGGGGATCTGCGTTTCCGTCAGGCCATGTCGGTTGCAATGAACCGCGATGAAATCAACGAAGTTGTGTTCTTTGGACTTGGGGCACCTCAGCAATACATCGCGTTCTCGCCGACACCTGGTTTTGTCAGCGAAGAGACTGAGCAGTCATATACTCAGTTCGATCCTGAATTGGCCAAATCCTTGCTGGACGAAATCGGCGTCGTTGACAAAGATGGCGATGGCATGCGCGAATTGCCAAATGGCGAAAAGCTGGTGCTGGACATGCAGGTTACTGCGCAAGGCGGATCGGTTAAACTGGTCGAGCTTGTGGGTCAGAACTGGCGTGACGTTGGAATTGACAATACCGTGAAAGAAATCACGACCGACGAATACCGCTCGGCCGCATCGTCCAACCAACTTGATGTGACGTACTATGCCAAAAGCCAGCCTTTGGCGGTTATCCTTGGTATTTCGGAACTGTTCCAGCCACCGTTTGACAACTATTTCAACCACACATCCGGTATGTTGTGGGGCGAATATGTCGATACCGACGGAGCTTCTGGTGTTAAACCTCCGCAGTGGGTTTACGACATGAAGGGCAAGATCGACGAGTTCCAGGCGGCCATTGTCGGGTCAGACGAATCCAACCAGCTTGGTAAAGAATTGGTTGATCTGGTTACCGACAACCTGATGTTTGTTGGGACGGTCAAGGCGGTTGCGCCGATCTATCACAGCAACAACCTTAAGAACTTTGCTGAGTTCCAGACATGGTCCTATGCGTACTACCGGGCTTATCCTTACCGCCCGACCCAGTGGTATCTGGAAGAATAATCAGAGCACTCTGATACTGATCGCGGGCGGCAAATGTCGCCCGCGATTCAATAGCTAATAAGGGTCAAAACGACCCAGCCAATACTGCGGGGGCGCCATATCATGCTTCAGTTCTCAAGGTTCGTCGCGATACGGGCATCACTTGCCGTTCTGACTTTGATTCTGGTGTCCTTCATCGTCTTTTCATTGATGGAAATGGTCCCCGGCGATTGCGCCGAACGGTATGTTGCGTTCAAGAATTCTCAGGGCTCGGTGATTACACAGGCTGATATTCAAATTGAACGCGTGCGTCTTGGACTGGATAAACCATATATTCAACGCTGGGGATCATGGATCATTCACGCCTTTCAGGGTGAATTTGGTGACAGTTGCATCCTGCGTCTGAACATCAGCCAGTTGCTGGGCCAAAAATTCTGGCTAAGCCTGTTTTTGTGTCTGTCAGCGTTGGTTCTGGCCTATGCCATTGCCATTCCGGTTGGAATTATCGCCGCTACTTCGCGCAACCCATATCTGAACAATTCGCTTCGGTTCATCAGCTATCTGGGGTTGGCGCTGCCAAATTTCCTGCTGGCGCTGATGATTATGCTGTTTTCAACGGTGATGTGGGGGGACAGCCTGACCGGGCTGTTTTCCAAGGAATACCGAGATGCCGCCTGGTCGTGGCCCCGGTTCAAAGACTTTCTGGGCCACGCCTGGTTGCCGATCTTTATTCTTGGCTGGTCTGCCACAGCCTTTGCCATTCAGACCGTGCGCGCCCTGATGTCGGATGAGGTTGGCAAACTATACGTCACCGCAGCCGAGGCGCGGGGCGTGTCGGGGCGGCGGTTGCTGATGCGCTATCCGGCGCGGCATGCGCTTACCCCGATCATCAACTCACTTGGGTTTGATTTGAACCGTATCTTTAACGAATTGCCCATCGTGGCGCTGATCCTGACCCTGACCGAGGCCGGTTCATTGCTGATCGAGGCGCTGGCACGGTCCAACGACCAGCAGCTTGCCGGGGCGATCATATTCATGCTGACCGCCAGTATCGTCGGGATCAATTTTATCACCGATGTTATACTGGCGATAACTGATCCGCGCATTCGTCGCAGCATTGTAGGGTGATTGATATGACGGACACCACAAATCAGGCCGCACTGGACGAACAAAAGCTGAAAGAGGCGTATTTTACCGCCTCGCAAGGGCAGTTGATCTGGACCCGGTTCAAGAAACAAAAGGCAGCAATGGTCGGCGCCTGGGTGCTTATCATTCTGATCCTGTCCGGCATATTTGCGCCATTCCTGACGCCATATGACCCAACAATCGCCGGACGTGACAAAGACTATCTGAACGGCGCGCCGGAAATCCCCAAATTTTGTGATGACAACGGCTGTTCCTGGCGGCCGTTCATTTACACCAGCGAACGAACCCGGTCGATCAAGACCAATTTTCGTTGGGTGACCGAGGTTAAAACCGGATTAGAAGACCGCCGCTATGTCGAGTTTTTTGTGAAAGGGTCAGAGTACACCTACTTTAGGTATAACATTAACCTGCCGGGTGCGGGTCTGGACTTTACCATTCCGGGGTTCACCTTTGATACCCATCTGTTTGGTGTTGATAAGGGCAAGATCCACATCTTTGGCACCGACTCGACCGGCAAAGACATCTATTCGCGCACGCTGACGGCAATCAACACCTCGATGGCCGTTGGTACAATTGGCGTGTTCATTGCCTTTGTCATGGCTTTGGCAATTGGTGGTGTCGCCGGATACTACGGCGGCTGGATCGACTCGGTTCTGCAAATGATCACGGATACCGTTCGAACGATCCCCAGTATTCCGCTGTTCATGGCGCTGGCCGCCTTTATTCCCGACACTTGGAGTGCCGAGGCGCGTTTCTTTTTCATCTCGATGGTGTTGGGTCTGATTGGCTGGCCGACCCTTGCGCGCCGCATCCGAACCCACCTGCTGACTGAACGTAATCAGGAATATGTACTGGCGGCACAGCTTTGCGGGGCGTCTGCAAAACATATCATTCGCAAACACCTGCTGCCCAGCTTTACCAGCTATATCATCGTCGATCTGGTGATTTCGTTTCCTTATATGGTGCTGTCGGAAACCGCGCTTTCGTTTATTGGTCTGGGTTTGAAAGACCCGGTAAACTCGCTTGGCGTTATGTTGCAGAACGTGACCAAGGCCGACGTGCTTTTGAACTATCAATGGTATTTCATTCCGGTGATCTTTTTCATCACATTGGTGATGGCCTTCGTGTTTGTGGG
>JAHRVZ010000143.1 GCA_019090405.1 Paracoccaceae bacterium | reverse complement strand
TGTCCCAGATCGAAAACCGCCGCCTGAACCATCCTTCGGATGTTCTGAAAGAAGGTCAGGAAGTTAAGGTCAAATTGCTTGGCTTTGACGACCGCGGCAAGGTTCGCCTGTCGATGAAGGTTGTGAACCAGGAAACTGGTGAAGAAGTTACCAAGGAAGAAGCAGAGGGTTAAACCCTTTGTCTTAATTCGAAAAACAAGGCCCCGGTGGAAACGCCGGGGCCTTTGTTATTGATGGGTCCGATTCACTGTCCAACCATCCAAAAGAAAACCCGCGCCAGCAAAACGCTGACGCGGGAAATCTATCGTTTCAAATAGCAGATCAGATATCTTAGCTGGGATCAGCTGTTGTGCGCAGATAGGGCAGTACTGTTTTAAAGTCACCAAACTTGGCTTTGGCGTCCTCGTCACTGACCGTTGGCGGAATAATAACGTCGTCACCCAAATTCCAATTGGCTGGCGTTGCCACACCTTTGCTAGAAGATATTTGCACCCCGTCCAAAGCCCGCAGAATTTCCGCAAAATTGCGGCCAACTGTCATCGGATAAGTCATAGACAGTTTCAATTGCTTGTCAGGGCCAATGATAAACACCGACCGAACCGTCGCACTGTCTGCGGGCGTGCGTCCATCGGGCAAATATGCCTCGGCTGGCAGCATGTCGAATGCTTTGGAAACCGCCAAATCAACATCAGCGACAATCGGAAACGCTGCCGCCGCGCCAGAAACGGTTTCAATGTCACCTTTCCATTTCTTATGCTCTTCCACACCATCCACAGACACACCAATCACCTTGGTACCGCGCTTGGCCCATTCATCGGCCAACTGTGCAACGGCACCGAATTCGGTGGTGCAGACAGGCGTGAAATCCTTGGGGTGGGAAAACAGAATGGCCCAGCTATCGCCAATCCAATCGTGGAACTGAATGGTCCCCTGATCCGTCTCGGCTGTGAAATTCGGAACAGTATCGTTAATGCGCAATCCCATGTCGGTCTCCTTTGCTCACGTTAAATGTCGACTCTTGTCACACGCAACCTAGTCTCTCTGCTCACAGGTTTCACCCCCTGTCTTGCACCCAACGCACCTCAGTGACAATGTACTTTGGAATCACTGACCGCCCGGTTGGGAATATCTACCGATCCAAGGAGACTATCATGATCGAAAAACGCGACTTTTACATCAATGGCCAGTGGGTTTCCCCCGCAACACCAAATGATTTCAATGTGATTGACCCGTCAACCGAAGAACCCTGTGCGATTATTTCACTGGGTGGTGACGCAGACACAAATGCCGCCGTTGCGGCCGCCAAAGCAGCCTTGCCGGGTTGGATGGCTACTCCGGTCCAAGACCGGATTGCGTTGGTTGAAAAGCTTGCAGAGATTTATGCCTCCCGCGGCGAAGATCTGGCGCAGGCGATGAGCGCCGAAATGGGTGCCCCGATCGACATGGCGCGCACTCAGCAGATTGGTGCCGGATCATATCACCTTAAAACCTTTATTCGCGCAGCTCGCGCGTTTGAATTTGACCGGCCCTTGAATGACCGCTCGCCCAACGACCGGTTGATTTTCGAAGCCGTAGGCGTTGCTGCGTTGATTACGCCCTGGAATTGGCCAATGAACCAAATCACCCTCAAGGTCGGCGCAGCAGCTGTTGCTGGCTGTACGATGATTTTAAAACCGTCTGAGCAAAGCCCCCTGAACGCGATGATCTTTGCCGAAATGATGGACGAAGCAGGCTTTCCGGCTGGTGTGTTCAATCTTGTGAACGGGGATGGCGTTGGCGTCGGATCAGCCCTGTCGGGACATCCAGATGTCGATATGGTCAGCTTTACCGGATCAACCCGCGCGGGCACGGCCATTTCCAAAAACGCGGCAGATACCTTGAAAAAGGTGCATCTGGAACTGGGCGGAAAAGGTGCAAATGTGGTGTTTGCCGATGCCGATGAAAAGGCGGTGAAACGCGGCGTTATGCAGATGATGAACAACACCGGTCAATCCTGCAACGCCCCCAGCCGGATGCTGGTTCAGCGTGAAATCTATGACGATGCCGTCAAGATTGCGGCCGCGACTGCGCAAAAAGTTGCGGTTGGCAGCGCTCATGACGAAGGGCGTCACATTGGCCCGGTTGTCAACGAGGCTCAGTTCAACAAGATTCAGGCGTTGATACAGGTTGGTATCGACGAAGGCGCGCGCGTTGTCGCAGGTGGTACAGGCCGCCCGGATGGCGTCAATCAGGGCTTTTTTGTCAAACCAACTGTGTTTGCGGATGTGACCAACGACATGACCATCGCCCGCGAAGAAATCTTTGGGCCAGTGCTCACCATGATCCCATTTGACACCGAAGAGGACGCCGTCAGAATCGCCAATGACACACCCTACGGACTAACAAACTATGTCCAGACTCAGGACGGCGCGCGCGCCAACCGCATGGCGCGCACATTACGGTCGGGTATGGTTGAAATGAACGGTCAGGCGCGATCTGCCGGATCACCTTTTGGTGGCATGAAGCAATCCGGCAATGGTCGCGAAGGCGGTATATTCGGCATCGAAGACTTCCTCGAAGTCAAAGCCGTCGGCGGATGGGCAACCGAGTAACACGGCACCCCTTACTTCCAGTGTTTCATTTTGGTGAAAATATCCCCGCCGGAGGCATTAAAATATGAAATGGCGGGCCTTATCGGCCCGCCTCTTTCTTATCCTACTCAAGATTCAGCACCATTTGCGGCACCCCATCAGATGTCTTGCGCAGTGACCGGCCATCTTTGCCAATCTCCGCAGTCACCCTTTGACGAAACGACGAAAAACTGTCGAAAGTCACCACATCCACGGCTTCATCAAAATGCAATGTAACCCGCATTTGACCACCATTGACCTGACGTATCCCAAGAACGCGGCCAACAAATGGCTGGCTTAAATACCGGCCACTCACTCTATCCCCAATCGCCAACACAGAAGGCTCATTGCGCAGGGACCGTGCGCTTAGCGTATTCCAGTCACGCGCTCCATGTTGACTGGCGACCATTTCCAGCGCGTCACTGTGGCTGACCACAGTCCCGGATTCATACAGTTTGGCGCGCAGGCGTTTGGCCTGCGCCTTATAGTCAGCCACCAATGTGGATTCAGTATAGGTATTCATGTCGCACCTCGATCAGGAACGGCCACGCGGTTACAGATGGGGCTCGCATTACCAACATGGCGTTTGCCGTATCGGAGGTAGAGACAATTCAAACGGGTTTCACCAAAGCCATACAGCTTGCGAGCGGCAGGAGACCCAAACCTGCTGCGCACATAGGCATTGCAATCAGATCCGTCAATACGCCCTCTTACAAAGCGTCAGAATTCCGCAGCCGCACGAAACTTCAATGACACACCACTATCCGGGTGCTTGATGCGCAACTCCTCTGAATGTAGCATCATACGCGGGTGATCTGCGGCCTCGCCAGTGGCATAAAGCGGATCACCCAGAATAGGATGGCCCAGCGCCAGCATATGTACGCGCAACTGATGTGTGCGTCCTGTTTTGGGCACCAGCCGCACTCGGGTCGCGTCAGCTTCATAACGCTGAACCCGCCAGTCCGTCACCGCTGCTTTGCCAGTTTCGTGGCACACCATTTGACGGGGCCGGTTTTCCCAATCAACGATCAGTGGCAGATCAACCCTGCCCGTTTTAGGCTCTAACTTGCCCGAAAGCCTCGCAACATAGGTTTTGCGTGTCTGTCGTTGTTCAAACTGCATACTCAGATTGCGCTGTGCAAAAGGTGTCATGGCAAAAACCATGACGCCAGACGTATCCCGGTCCAGCCGATGCACCACCAATGCTTCGGGAAACACCAGTTGGATACGAGAGATCAGACAATCCGCCAGATGCGCACCCCGCCCCGGTACGGAAAGCAGACCCTCGGGTTTGTTCACGGCCAAAATTTGTGCGTCATCATACAGCAGATGCAGATCCGTATCCGGCGGCGTATAATCAGAACTGACAGTCATGTCGCTGCCTAACCTTTCACTGAGGTGCGGACAAGGTATTCACCAAGCAATATGGGCGAAATTAAAATGCATCCAACAATTACCAAACTGCAAGAGGTTGTCGCCAAAGGCGACGACAGCAAAATCGCTGGGTTACTGGCCGAGAAAGTACAGTTTTTGCCACCAACCTATTACAAATCCTGGACCGGGCGCGAACCCGTTGCTGCCGTTCTGGGGCATGTGGGCCAGGTTTTCAGCGATTTCAAATATCGACGGGTGATGGGCGAAGGTAACGACTGGGCGCTTGAGTTCCAGTGCAAAGTTGGAAATCTGGATGCCGTCGGCGTTGATCTGCTAACACTGGACGATGACGGCCTGATCACCAAGTTTGAGGTCGTAATGCGCCCGCACAAAACAATCGGAGCCTTGCGCGATGCCATGAACGCCCGCGTCATGGCTGATCCACGGTTCCAAAATTTCCGCGATTCCCTTAGTTAGACCCGCATTTGAGCCGAGTGATAAACATTTGTGACAACTAAGTCAGCAATATTGACTTAGTTTGCCAATTCCGCACAATACGCTGACAAGGCGGATTCGGAAGGACTGGCTATGCAATGGGAACACATACTTGCGACGCGCACATCGCGGATGAAAGCCTCGGAAATTCGCGAGTTGCTCAAACTTTTGGCGCATCCCGAAATCATATCGTTTGCCGGTGGTATTCCCGATCCAGACCTGTTTCCCGCCAAAGAACTGGAAAACGCTTATAGCGATATTCTATCGTCGAATGAGCGGGAGTCGGCGCTGCAGTATTCCGTTAGCGAGGGCTATCAACCTCTGCGTGAATGGATCGTAACCAAGATGGCCGGATTGGGCATTCCCTGTGATATAGACAACATTATAATCACATCCGGGTCTCAGCAGGCGTTGGATTACCTCGGAAAACTTCTGCTGTCGCCCAACGATACCGCACTGGTTGGCTGGCCGACCTATCTCGGCGCATTAGGAGCGTTCAACGCCTATGAACCAAACTATGACAAACTTGAACCGCACACAAACCGATCCGCCCAGCATTATGCCGACACCGCCAAAGTCAAAGGTGGCCAGGTCAAGTTCGCCTATATGTCGGTTGATTTCGCCAATCCGACCGGCAATACGCTAAATATTTCTGAACGCGAACGGGTGCTGGACCTCGCCGATACTCTGAATTGCGCGGTGATCGAAGACGCCGCCTATCAAACTCTGCGCTTTGATGGCGAGACGATCCCACCCATTCTGGCGCTGGAAATCGCCCGCAAAGGTAGCATCGAAAAAGCGCGCACAATCTATTGCGGCAGCTTTTCCAAGACGCTTGCACCGGGGTTGCGGGTGGGTTGGGTTTGCGCCGCCAAGCCAGTAATTTCCCAATTGGTATTGATAAAACAAGCCTCGGATTTGCATACCCCAACAATCAACCAGATGGTCATTTACAAGATCGCCAAGTCGATATTTTACGATCACGTAGACAAAATACGCGGAACTTATGCGGCGCGGCGGGATCGAATGTTGCAGGCATTAGCCGACCATATGCCTGACAGTGTGCGCTGGACCAAACCCGAAGGCGGCATGTTCATCTGGCTGACTCTGCCAGAACATCTGGACGGTGCCGAACTTTTGACCAAATCACTGGAAACGCAAAAGGTCGCCTTTGTTCCCGGAGCCGCATTTTTCGCCGATGGGTCAGGACGTAATTCGCTGCGCCTTAGCTTTTCGCTGGCAGATGCGGCTACAATTGACGAAGGTATCAAACGGCTTGGATTGTTGCTGAAATCCGTATGACCTTCTGTTCTACGGGAACGCGCCTATACCTTGCCAATCTTATACACACCCAAATATTAGAACAAAAATGGACGCGACATTCGGCACTACCCCCAATTCTTCTCGCCCAAATACTCCCGCCGGAGGCATCCTGCCCTATCGGTCCCGGACAAGCCCAACAGATTGATACCTTACGCCCTTACGCGCTCTGCCTTTGGATCATACATCGGACGCAATGACGCTTTGGCTTGTACGCGCCTTCCGGCCACATCAATTTCATAGCCAGAAGCCAGAACATCCTCGCCAGATTGACCTTTGCACGGCACGTAACCCATACCAATTGCCCCGCCCAGATGATGCCCATAACCGCCTGAACTTAGATGGCCAACAATCTTGCCATCCCGCAAAATTGGCTCGTTATGATACAACAGTGGTTCCGGATCGGTCAGACGGAACTGCACCATGCGTGTTTGCAGTCCCTCGTCCTTTTTGCGCAGCACGGCATCACGACCGATGAATTCCGGCTTGGCAGTTTTCACCGCAAAGCCCAATCCGGCCTCAAGAACATGATCTTCACAGGTGATATCATGGCCGAAATGGCGAAACCCTTTTTCGATTCGGGCGCAGTCCATCATATGCATACCGCATAGTTTTAGCTCCATATCCTGCCCGGCTTGCCACAATGTTTCAAAAACATGCGCTGCCATGTCCGCGCTGGTATAAATCTCCCAGCCCAATTCCCCGACATATGACACGCGATGTACCCGCGCCATTCCCAGACCCAACTCAATTTCTTGTGCCGTACCAAATGGGTTCACTTCATTCGAAAAATCACCCGGCGACACCTTTTGCATCAACGCGCGTGCATTTGGTCCCATGACTGCAAGCACGCCTTCTCCCGCCGTCACATCGGTAATAACAGCCCGCCGCTCGCCCAGATGACGCCGCAACCAGGTCTCATCCGCTAGCCTTGTCGCCGACGGTGTCACGACAAGATAAACGGTTTCTGACAGGCGGGTCACGGTCACATCGGCCTCGATCCCTCCGCGCGCGTTCAGGAATTGGGT
>JAHRVZ010000142.1 GCA_019090405.1 Paracoccaceae bacterium | reverse complement strand
GCCGTATGGCCGTTACTTTCCACAACCACCCGCTGGGTGATCGACTGTTTCAGCTCGGCAATTCTGTCCGCTGTCCAGTCAGATTGATAGCTATCCTTCAGCAATTGTTCAGCGCTGTCACAGATCGGCCCAATAAGACGCAGCGCCGGTTCTTGCAGCATATGCGGCGCATTGGCTTCGCGAATTTCCACCACCGGCGCGCTGTGTGACCACGGACCGGCGATGAATTCGACCGGGTCCAACCCGAAGGTGACGATCAGGTCGGCATCAGAAATGGCGTTGAATTCACTGGCAGCGCCAGTAAACATGCCAGCCATCCGGGGGTGGCGGTCGGGCACCACGCCCTTGCCCTTATAGGTCGAAAGAACCGGACAATTCAGCGCCTCGGCCAACCGCAAGGCCCAGTCCGGAGCCATCCCATACCGCGCCTCAAGACCGACCATCAGCAGTGGTTTGCGACTGTCATTCAGCATCGCTTTTAGCGCCGCGATGGTATTAGCCGTTGGCGCGTGACTTGCAGGTTTGGCCGGACGCACAGTCCCGGTGGCCGGTGTGACCGATCCCGCCGCATTGATGTTCATCTGAACCGGCCCTCTGGGGTTCTGATTGGTCAGGGTCAGGGCGTCCTCGATATCGGGGATTCCATCCTCGGGCTTCAGATTGCCCTGATGTTTGGTGATCGGTGCAAACAGCGCGTTCTGGTCATATTTTTGGTGCAACGACGCCGCCGGACCATCGGTCAGAACCAACAGCGGAGCCTGCTCCAGACTGGCATAGGCCGTCCCATTGACCAGACTTGCCGCCCCCGGCCCAAGACAGGCCAGAACCACGCCGGGTGTTCCGGATATTTCACCGGTAACAGCGGCCATGACCGAGGCGGAAATTTCGCTTCGGGCCAGAATGAATTCGATGCCCAGTTCTTTTGAGGCATCTATTATCGGCAGCGCCGAACCGCCTCCGGGTACTCCGAATATGCGTTTTATACCGTGGCGTTGAAACCCTTTGGCAAGGGCTTGGGCTAGTGTCGGCTGCGTCATCTCAGATATTCCTGTATTTTTTCATAGCGTCGGTGAACGACAGCCCGTTTTTCAAATCTGCCATTGCCGCGTCATCATCGCGCTGGCATTTTTCTGCTTGCTCAAGAACGCCGCTGGCCTGCGCGCAAGGGATCGAGACCACACCAGACCCGTCCGCGACGATGATATCACCGGGATTAACCGCTGCCCCGCCAACTGTGACCGGCACGTTGATTGCCTCGACCTTCAGCCGTGTGCGCCCGGTTGTGGGCACGATGTGGCGGGTGAATACCGGAAAGTTGAATTCGATCATTTCTTCAAGGTCGCGCACGGCTCCATCAACAAGCAGCCCGGATACGCCTTTCAGTTTTGCCGCATAGCTGGCCATGCCGCCCCATGTAGAATACTGACAACCGCCGCCATCAACCACGATGATATCGCCTTTGCGGGCAGCGTCGATCATCGCTCCAACCGCAAAATCGGCTGATGAATAGGTTCCCGGCGGGCCGATCGACAGGCGTACAGTCACTGCCGGTCCGGAAAATCGAAAACCCGGCGCGGCGGCAGCGAGGCCGGACATGATATTGTCAGCAATCCCAAACGTATCGAACGCGTTGGCATAGGTGCTTGTCGCGATGTTACTGATGCGACCCATTATTTCCGCCGAAGGGCGATTTATGTCTGTATATTGCATGATCCTGCCTCTTACTCGGTTGGCGGGATTTTGACAGGATTTCCGGCCCTGTCAATAAATGATACGCGTTTCACATTGTGGAATGTTGGCCGCTTTGATAGGCTCTGCCCGAATGATCTGACACAAGAAACCGACAGGAAAGCAGCACATGACAAACCCCAGCTATGAAGACCTGATTTATGAGGTCAAAAACAACACGGCGACAATCACGATCAACCGACCCGAGCGGATGAACGCCTTTCGGGTGAACACCTATTTCGAAATGATTGACGCGCTGACCACAGCAAGTTGGGATGACGACGTGGCCGTTATCGTGATCACCGGGGCAGGAGGGCGCGCCTTTGGTGTTGGTGGCGACACTGGCGACAAGAAATCGGGCCGTTCGGTGCGCGGTACACTGGGCGTCCCAGTCGAGGAAATCCATTCGTTGATCCGCGACGCGCCAAAACCCGTGATCGCCAAGGTTAACGGCTTTGCCATTGGTGGCGGCAACGTGATGGCGACGATTTGCGATATGACGATTGCATCGGATAAATCGGTATTCGGACAAGTCGGACCAAAGGTTGGTTCTGTCGATCCCGGATTTGGCACTGCCTATCTGTCCCGCATCGTTGGTGAAAAGAAGGCGCGCGAAATCTGGTATATGTGCCGCCGTTATTCGGCGCAGGAAGCTCTTGAAATGGGGCTGGTGAACAAAGTGGTTCCCGAGGAAGATCTAGACGCCGAAGTCGACGCATGGTGCGCCGAAATTGCTGATCGCAGCCCGACCGCCATTGCCATTGCCAAGCGGTCGTTCAATGCCGACAGCGAAAACATCAAGGGCATCGCCAATATGGGGTTCCAGACGGTGGCGCATTATTACGCCACCGATGAGGCCAAAGAAGGCGGCAAGGCGTTCCGTGAAAAACGCAAGCCCGAGTTCCGCAAGGTTCTGAAGCAAAGCAAATCAGGCGAGTGATTCAGTGCGTTTCGCGTTCAACTTTGATCCAAATTGAACGCGAAACGCTATAGCTGCCCCTTGCCTGACCTGAAAACTGCCGCCGTTTTCAGATGTGGCAGGATCTTTTCCTGAAACTTTGTGTCTGAGTATTTACAGGCCGAAAGCGTCACTTTCCTAGCCTAGATAGAAGCTATTTCTATCAAACCTACATCCCCGTTTAAAAAGTTTGCGAGTCTGGCGAGAGTTGGGTTGAATTACCCTTCAAAAACTTTGCGACAGAGCCATAGTCAATCCATATGAAGTGATCCATATTCCGAATTGGATACTATTATGGGTATTCGCGTATCATCGTGGTGATCTAGGGGTGTGATATGGACCTGCAAAACAACAATGACGGAGTATGGAAGTCTGGTCGCGGCAAAGGGCGCACAACGCCCAAGGGTCGGCAACTGGATGATACCGCTTGGGCCGAAGTGCAGGAATTGCTGGGCACGCGTCCGCGGCGACGTGATTTATTGATCGAGCATTTGCACCTGATTCAGGACGGCTTTGGCTGTTTGTCTGCGGCGCATTTGGTGGCATTGGCCGAAGAAATGCATCTGTCACAGGCCGAAGTTTACGAAGTGGCGACGTTTTACGCCCATTTCGATGTGGTCAAAGAAGATGAAGCGCCACCGCCAGAGTTGACGATCCGGGTTTGTGACAGCCTGTCCTGTGAAATGGCAGGGGCACAGCAATTGATGGCGGCGCTGAAAGACACCCTTGATCCGGCAATAATCCGGGTTTTGCGGGCGCCTTGTATGGGGCGCTGTGATACCGCTCCGGTGCTGGAAATCGGCCACAACCACATTGATTTTGCCACGCCAGAACTGGTGGAGGCTGCGATTTCTGCCGATGATATCCATGCACATATTCCAACCTATGAAACCTTGGCCAGCTATCTGGGCGCGGGTGGTTATGACGCTTTGGTCGCTTTGCGGGGTGGTGCGTCTACTCCGGATCAGGTGCAGGAAAAAATCCTTGAATCCGGGTTGCGCGGCCTTGGCGGAGCAGGGTTTCCGTCTGGTCGAAAATGGTCGTTTGTACGGGCCGAAAGCGGGCCGCGCTATTTGGCGGTGAATGGTGACGAGGGCGAACCGGGCACTTTTAAAGACCGCTATTATCTGGAACGCACGCCGCATTTGTTCCTTGAGGGTATGTTGATTGCGGCATGGGCTGTTAAGGCCGAAACCTGCTTTATCTATTTACGCGATGAATACCCCGCTGTTCGCAAAATCCTAAGCGATGAAATTGCAGCGCTTGTGGCGGCTGGCATTGTCAAACCGGGCTATATTGATCTGCGACGCGGCGCTGGTGCCTATATCTGCGGCGAAGAAAGCGCGATGATTGAAAGCATCGAGGGCAAGCGTGGTCTGCCCCGGCATCGCCCGCCATTTGTGGCGCAGGTCGGCGTGTTTGGCAGTCCGACTTTGGTGCATAACATCGAAACCTTGCATTGGGTGGCGCGGATTTGCCGCGAAGGCCCGCAAGTGATGAACGCGACCGAACAGAACGGGCGCAAAGGGCTGCGGTCTTATTCGGTTTCGGGCCGGGTCAAGACCCCCGGCGTGTATCTGTTGCCTGCCGGGTCAACCATCAGCGATATTGTCAAGGCTTGCGGCGGAATGCTGGAGGGTCACCGATTCAAAGCCTACCAACCGGGTGGGCCTTCGGCGGGGATATTGCCGGCCACGATCAATGACGTGCCAATGGATTTTGATACGCTGCAGGATCTGGGCACCTTCATCGGGTCGGCGGCAATCGTGATCCTGTCGGATCAGGACAGCATCAGGGACGCCGCGCTGAACATGTTGCGGTTCTTTGAGGATGAAAGTTGTGGCCAATGCACGCCCTGTCGGGTCGGCTGCGAAAAGGCGGTTAAGCTGATGCAGCAGGATATATGGGACGCACCGTTATTGACCGAACTTTGCGACGTCATGGTTGATGCCTCAATTTGCGGTCTGGGGCAGGCGGCTCCGAACCCAATTTTGTTGACCCTGAAACATTTCCCTGATGAGGTCAGCTAATGAGCGATCAAATCACCTTTAATCTGGACGGCAAAGACGTGACCGCCGGGGCCGATGAAACCATTTGGCAGATTGCCAAACGTCAGGGAACCACAATTCCGCATCTGTGTTTCAAGGACTCAACCGGCTATCGCGAGGATGGCAATTGCCGCGCCTGTATGGTCGAGATTGACGGCGAACGGGTGCTGGCCGCATCCTGCCAGCGCACCGCAAGTGACGGCATGGTGGTCAAGACCGCCTCGACGCGCGCAAAAACCGCGCGCAAGATGGTGATGGAATTGCTGGTTACGGATCAGCCGGACCGTGAACAGGCCCACGACAAGGCCTCGCATCTTTGGGATATGGCGGATTCGCAAGGCGTATCCGAAAGCCGCTTTCCAAAGGTTGAACAGACCCATGTGCCCCTGCTGGACGCGTCGCATCTGGCGATGAGCGTCAATCTGGATGCCTGCATCAATTGCGATCTTTGCGTCCGCGCCTGTCGCGAAGTGCAGGTAAACGACGTGATTGGAATGTCCGGGCGTGGGCGTGGTGCGCAGATCACATTTGATCTGGGCGATGAAATGGGCGCGTCAACCTGTGTTGCCTGTGGTGAATGTGTCCAAGCCTGCCCAACCGGGGCATTGATGCCTGCGACCGCATTAGATGACGCTGGTATCGGCAGTCGCGATGACTATGATCGAGAGGTGAAATCCATCTGCCCGTTTTGCGGCGTTGGGTGTCAGATGTCCTATAAGATCAAGGACGACAAAATCGCCTGGGTTGATGGCATAGATGGTCCGGCAAATGAAAACCGGCTGTGCGTGAAGGGTCGGTTTGGCTTTGATTATATCAATCACCCGCATCGTCTGACGAAACCCCTGATCCGACGCGACGACGCTCCGGCCAAGGGGTTGAATGTTGATCCGGGCAACCCATTTACGCATTTCCGCGAAGCAACCTGGGACGAAGCGCTGGACGTTGCCGCCAATGGCCTGTCCAGCCTGCGCGCTGAGGCGGGCACCAATGTTGCCGGCTTTGGGTCGGCCAAATGTTCCAACGAAGAGGCCTATCTGTTTCAGAAACTGATCCGTCAGGGCTTTGGTCACAATAACGTCGATCACTGCACACGGCTGTGCCATGCCTCGTCGGTTGCGGCGTTGATGGAAAATGTCGGCTCTGCCGCTGTAACCGCGACCTTCAATGAAATAGCAAATGCCGATGTGGCCATCGTAATCGGCTGCAATCCGACGAATAATCACCCCGTGGCGGCGACTTATTTCAAGCAGTTTGTCAAACGTGGCGGCAAGTTGATCGTCATGGACCCGCGCGGTCAGGGGCTTAAGCGTCACGCCAGCCACATGGTGCAATTTCGCGCCGGAACTGACGTGGCGATGCTGAATGCAATCATGAACGTGATCGTAGACGAAGGCCTGTATGACGAACAATATATCGCGGCCTATACCGAAAACTGGGAGGCAATGAAGGCACATCTGGCGGATTTTTCGCCGGAAAAGATGGCGCCGTTGTGCGGTGTAGAGGCTGAAACACTGCGGGTGGTGGCGCGCAGGTTTGCCAACGCCAAGGCCGGCATGATTTTCTGGGGCATGGGTGTGTCACAGCATATCCACGGGACTGACAATTCGCGCTGTCTGATCTCGCTTGCCTTGATGACCGGGCAGGTCGGGCGTCCGGGGACCGGGCTGCATCCGCTGCGGGGTCAGAACAATGTGCAGGGCGCGTCAGATGCGGGGTTGATCCCGATGTTTCTGCCGGATTACCAGACGGTGACAGATGACAGTATCCGCGCGGCGTTTACCTCGGTCTGGGGATCGGATGATTTTTCGTCAGAAAAGGGTCTGACCGTGGTCGAGATCATGGATGCCATTCACGACAACAAAATCAAAGGCATGTATATTCTGGGCGAGAACCCGGCGATGTCTGATCCCGATTTGAACCACGCCCGCAATGCGCTGGCAAAGCTGGATCATCTGGTGGTGCAGGATATCTTTCTGACCGAAACCGCCAATTATGCCGATGTGATCCTGCCCAGCTCGGCGTTTTCCGAAAAGACTGGCACAGTCACCAATACCAACCGTCAGGTGCAAATGGGGCGCAAGGTTGTTCCGGCTCCGGGGTTGGCGAAAGAGGATTGGTGGATCACGGTTGAACTGGCAAAGCGGCTGGGTCTTGATTGGGATTATACCCATCCGCGTCAGGTGTTTGACGAAATGAAACTGAACATGGGGTCGCTGGACAACATCACCTGGGAGCGGCTTGAACAGGCGACTGTGACCTATCCATCTTTGTCCCCGGAAGATCCCGGTCAGGCGATTGTATTTGGCGACGGTTTCCCACGCGCTAATGGCCGTGCCCGGTTTAGCCCGGCCAATATTATCGCCCCCGATGAGGTGCCGGATGATGACTATCCGATCATCCTGACCACGGGCCGGATGTTGGAGCATTGGCATACCGGATCAATGACCCGCCGGGCAAGTGTTCTGGACTGGGCTGAACCTGAGGCAAATGCCTCGCTACATCCAAAAACCCTGCGCAGGCTTGACCTTAAGGCGGGGCAAATGATCATAATTGAAACCCGGCGCGGGTCAATCACGGTCATGGCGCGGGCCGACCGGGCCATTGCCGAAGACATGGTGTATCTGCCCTTTGCCTTTGTCGAAGCGGCGGCAAATATGCTGACCAATCCGGCGCTTGATCCTTTCGGGAAAATCCCTGAATTCAAATTTTCCGCCTGTCGGGTGTCGGCGGGTAATAAAGATCAGGCCGCGGCCGAATAATCAGCCAGCCTAGCTTGGAAGGACGCAAAATGAAAGCTTTGGACGGTATAAAAATTCTGGATTTCACCCATGTGCAATCTGGTCCGACCTGCACCCAGATGTTGGCATGGTTTGGGGCAGATGTCTTAAAGGTTGAGCGCCCCGGAGTGGGGGACGCAACGCGCAAACAGCTGGTGGATGTGCCGGGGGCAGACAGCCTATATTTTACCATGCTGAACCACAATAAGCGCTCGATCGAACTGGATTCCAAAAGTGAAACCGGCAAGGAAGTACTGACCCGGTTAATCGAAGAATGTGACGTTCTGGTGGAAAACTTTGCCCCGGGCGCGCTGGACCGCATGGGGTTCTCGTGGGAGCGGATTCAACAGATCAATCCGCGCCTTATCATGGCCTCGGTCAAGGGGTTTGGCCCCGGTAAATACGAGGATTGCAAGGTTTACGAAAACGTGGCGCAATGTGCTGGTGGGTCGGCCTCGACCACAGGTTTTCGTGATGGTCCACCGCTTGTGACGGGCGCGCAGATCGGTGACAGCGGCACCGGTTTGCATCTTGCCCTTGGGATCGTGACGGCGCTGTATCAGCGTCAAACATCCGGGCGCGGGCAAAAGGTTCTGGCGCCGATGCAGGACGGGGTTATCAATCTGTGCCGGGTCAAAATACGCGATCAGCAACGTCTGGATGCGGGTCCGCTTGAGGAATATTCGCAGCATGGCGAAGGCGTGCCATTTGGCGAAGCAACCCCGCGCGCAGGCAATGATTCCGGCGGTGGCCAGCCGGGTCGCATTCTAAAGTGTAAGGGCTGGGAAACTGATCCCAATGCCTACACCTATTTTATTAAGCAGGCGGCTGTTTGGAAAAACATCTGCGAAGTGATTGGCGCGCCGGAATGGAAAGACAAAGAAGGCTATGCCACGCCGCCTGAACGTCTGGACAAACTGGACGAGATATTTGCCCG
>JAHRVZ010000141.1 GCA_019090405.1 Paracoccaceae bacterium | reverse complement strand
TCGCTGCTGTTTTGGGGGGTACAGGTGACCAGCTTTCGTGTCATATAATCGCCAACACTGCGCTCTAGACAGCTGCTACCGGATTTGGCCAATGCGCGGACAATATCGCGCTCTGACAGAATGCCGTCAGCCGATTTTCCATCTTCGGACACAACCACAGTCCCAATCCGGTGCTTCTCCAAAAGCCTTGCCACGTCTTTAACTTTGGTGACGGCATGCACGCTTTGTACACCCGAACTTGATTTGGATTTGAGAATTTGATGAACCAGCAAAGCGTAACCTCCCCAAGTTTTTCAATACTTACAGGATCACCGCAATATAGAATCAAGTCAAGTCGGCGCTTCGAGTTTTTCCACTTCTGCCCGCAGCCCATCGACAAGCTGGGTGGCAATGCGATTCAGCCTCTCGCTGCGCTGGTCCCCCTGATGGCGCACCAGATAGAAACTTCGTGTCAGGCTGATCTGTTCTGTCAAAACCTGCCGCAGCCTTTTATTTGTGGGCAGCGCAAAGTCGTGGGCCATACACAGCCCCGCCCCGGTATTGACCAGTCGAAGCTGCACCGAAACCGAATTTGAGGCCAGCGCAACCCGGGTCACGCCAAGATCGCTCAGGTAATCCAGTTCTGCGTCAAAAATCATGTCCGGGATATAGCCAATCATTGGCCGCCCTTTGAGATCCTCAAGGGTTTCAATGGACGGCGAGCGACGCAGATACCGCCGCGACCCCACAAGGTGCAGTTTATAGTCGGTAATTTTCTGCACCAATAATCGACCAGCAGTAGGAGCACTAACCGCAATCGCCAGATCCGCTTCGCGCCGGGTCAGGTTCACAACACGCGGCAGGGCAACAATTTGAATGTCCAGATCAGGGTTTTGTTCAGAAATGCGCGCACAGACCTGTGGCAGCAGGAAATTGGCGCAGCCATCTGGCGCCCCGATACGAATTTGCCCACTCAAACCTTCGCTGGTGCCCGCCAGCGATTCTGTCGCCGCGCGCATCGCCTGCTCGACTTGTTCGCCATGTTCAAGCAACCGCTCCCCCGCCGCACTAAGCGCATATCCTTGCGGAGATTTGACAAACAAAGGCGTATCTACAGCCTCTTCCAGACGTGCAACCCGTCGCCCGACTGTCGCAGGATCAAGTTTCAGAATGCGCCCTGCCCCAGACAGGCTTTCTTCGCGCGCAACGGCCAGAAATATCTTTAAATCATCCCATTGTGGGTCCAACTCTGGCTCTCCCTTGCAAATTTGCAAAACCTTTTTGAAATCTTGCCCCTTTTCACGGGATTATTGCAAGCCTATCTTAAGCTCGATTTAACCAGCAGGAGCATTCTGATGCAAGAAATGACACATTATATCAATGGCGAGCATGTGAACGGGACTTCGGGTCGGTTTGCAGACGTGATGAACCCCTCAACGGGGGGAATTCAGGCACGCGTGCCCTTGGCCAATGCTGCTGAAATTGATCGCGCCGTTCAGATTGCCACCGCAGCACAGCCTGCCTGGGCCGCGACTAACCCGCAGCGCCGTGCGCGGGTGTTTATGAAATATGTCGATCTGCTGAACCGCGATATGGACAAACTGGCCGAAGCACTTAGCCGCGAGCATGGCAAAACCCTGCCGGACGCTGCTGGCGACGTGCAGCGTGGTTTGGAAGTTGTTGAATATTGCATCGGCGCACCGCAGTTGCTGAAGGGTGAATTCACCGACAGCGCCGGGCCGGGAATTGATATGTATTCCATGCGTCAGGCGCTAGGCGTAACCGCCGGCATCACCCCGTTCAACTTTCCGGCGATGATCCCGTTGTGGATGTTTGCCCCGGCAATTGCCTGTGGCAACGCCTTTATCCTGAAACCATCTGAACGTGATCCATCCGTGCCACTGATGTTGGCCGAATTGATGGAAGAGGCCGGTTTGCCCAAAGGTATCCTGCAAGTCGTTAACGGCGACAAAGAGGCCGTGGATGCGATTTTGCATCATGACGTGATCCAGTCGATCGGCTTTGTCGGATCAACCCCAATCGCCGAATATATCTATGCCACAGGCTGTGCCAACGGCAAACGCGTTCAGTGTTTTGGTGGTGCCAAAAACCACATGATCATCATGCCCGACGCCGATATGGATCAGGCTGCAGATGCCCTGGTCGGCTCTGGTTACGGCGCAGCAGGCGAACGCTGCATGGCGATTTCGGTGGCCGTGCCTGTGGGCGAAGAAACTGCGAACCGATTGATCGAAAAATTGGTGCCACGGATCGAAAAACTAAAGGTTGGCCCATATACCGCCGGCAATGATGTGGATTACGGCCCGGTTGTGACGGCGGCTGCAAAGGCCAATATCGAACGTTTGGTGAATACCGGCATTGATCAAGGAGCGGAACTGGTGGTCGACGGACGTGATTTCAGCCTTCAGGGTTATGAAGACGGTTATTTCGTCGGACCACATCTGTTTGATCGTGCCACCAAAGACATGGACATCTATAAACATGAGATTTTTGGCCCGGTTCTGACCGTTGTGCGCGCAGGCGACTACGAAGAAGCGATTGGTCTGGCGATGGACCACGAATACGGCAACGGCACCGCGATCTTTACCCGCGATGGTGATGCAGCGCGTGATTTTGCCAACCGGATCAATGTCGGCATGATTGGTGTCAACGTGCCAATCCCGGTGCCTTTGGCCTATCACACCTTTGGCGGCTGGAAAAAGTCGGTGTTTGGTGATCTGAACCAACATGGACCGGA
>JAHRVZ010000140.1 GCA_019090405.1 Paracoccaceae bacterium | reverse complement strand
GTGCAACCGCAGCCGGAGCGGCGCTGAGGGCGCGTGGTGTAACCGGTGGGCGGGTTTTGCTGCTTTATCCGCAGGGTCTGGAATTTATTGTGGGCTTTTTTGCGGCCCTCTACGCCGGAGCCGTTGCGGTGCCTTCACCTGCCGCAAATGCAGGTCGGGCAGCCCGCGCCCGGATTCTCAGCGTGGTTGCGGATGCGGATGTGAGCATTGCTCTGGCGCCGCCAGAGATGCTTGGCAAGGTGCAGGGGGTTTTGGACGATGTAGAGGACGCCGATGGGGTGGTTGGCAGCATTCCGGTAACGTCGCTGGAAACACTAGAGAGCGAAAACACTGACCCGGCCCCGCCACCGCTTATTGATCCACAGGACACTGCATTGTTGCAATATACTTCGGGGTCAACCGGAGCACCCAAGGGTGTGATGGTGAGCCACGCCAATATCATGCACAATCAGGCGCTTATTCAGACGCGTTTTGAGCATGACGAGAACACGGTATTTGTCGGCTGGTTGCCGTTGTTTCATGATATGGGGCTGATCGGCAATCTGTTGCAGCCGGTTTTTGTCGGCTGCTCTTGCGTATTGATGTCACCTGTTGCTTTTCTGGAAGAACCCGTGCGCTGGCTACGTGCAATTACCAAATACAAAGGCACAACCGCCGGTGCGCCGAACTTTGCCTATGATCTTTGCGTTGACCGAATTCGCGATGGACAGGACGAGGGTCTGGAGCTGTCGAGCTGGGACATTGCGTATAATGGATCTGAACCCGTGAGCGCAAACACGCTTGCCCGGTTCACCCAGCGTTTTGCACCACATGGTTTCAGGCGAGAGGCGATGTACCCCTGTTATGGAATGGCCGAGTCGACGCTGTTGATTGCTGGTCCAGACAAGGCTTCGTTGCCGACGATCAGGATGGACGCGACCGCTGAATCTCATACGCGTCAGCCGTTGGTTGGCTGCGGAACGACTGAAAACGCACATGATTTTCGCATTGTCGATCCCGATACCCATCACGAAATGCCGCCACGCGTTGTCGGAGAGATCTGGATTTCCGGAGGAAGCGTCGCGCAGGGTTATTGGCAACGCCCCGAAGAAACCGAAGCCTGTTTTCGGGCGCAAATCGTCGGGCCACAGCCCCAAAGCGAGACCCGATATCTGCGTTCAGGAGACCTGGGATACATTGATGATGGCGAGTTATTCGTGACAGGACGCATCAAAGATGTAATAATTGTCAGAGGTAAGAACCATTATCCGCAAGATATTGAAGCCACGGCACAAGCCAGCCATTCCGGATTAAAACAATATTGCAGTGCGGCCTTTATGGTCACGCGCGGCGATCAGGAAAAGCTGGTTGTGCTTCACGAACTGCATATTTCGGCAGTTCAAAACCCGCCGGTAGACGACATAGCGCGTTCAGTGCGTCAGGCGGTAAATACGGCACATGGGCTGTACGTTGCTGCCGTGGTGCTGGTTAAACCCGCGTCGATACCAAAGACGTCGAGCGGCAAGATTCAACGACGCCTTAGTCGGAAACTGTTTCTGGACGGGGAAATGTCGATTGTCGCAGAGAGCTGTCATGGCCCTTCATTGCAATCCAGTCGGACCGAACCAAAGGCAACACATCAGACCAATTAAAGATCAAATTTGTTAAGGGAGTTACCAAAAATGTCAGAGACCAGAGATTTTGACCCAATGGAATTAGGGCCCGAACAAACCGATCACGGGGCGGTTCCCGTTGGAATTACGGTCGATCAGGGGCGGCTTCGCGGTCCGCAAAAAGTGCATGCCATAGCAATCGCCATCCTGCCAGCAATCGGCACGGTTGCGGCTTTGTGGATCGCCTTTACCCAGGGTGTTTCGACGCTGGATTTGGCTTTGTGTGCCGTTTTCTATTCGATCACCATGCTGGGGATCAGCGTTGGTTTTCACCGTCAGTTTTCACACCGCTCTTTTAAAACCACAACGCCGATACGTGTGGCGCTGGCAATTGCCGGGTCAATGGCGGCGCAAGGCTCGGTTGTTTATTGGATCAGCAACCATCGGCGCCATCATCAATACACCGACAAGGCGGGCGATATTCATTCACCGTACATGGATGAAGAGCGCGAGATGGGGATCATCGAAGGGTTCTGGCATTCGCATATGGGATGGACCTTTGATCATTCGATGACAAATGCGTTGATGTACGCCAAAGATCTGTACCGCGACCCGGCAATAGCGCGGGTCAACCAGTTGTATTACGTATGGGTGTTTGGAGGCATGATTGTGCCTGCAGTGATCGGCGGATTGGCCACGCTTAGCTGGTGGGGCGCGTTTACGGCGTTCCTTTGGGGCGGGATGGTGCGGATGTTTTTGTGTTACCATTTCACCAATGGAATTGATTCAGTCACCCATATCTTTGGCACTCGACCGTTCAAATCTGGCGACCACAGCACCAACAATGCGGTCTGGGCATTACCAACCATGGGCGAGGGTTGGCATAACAATCACCATACGTTCCCAAGTTCTGCGGTATTTGGCCTGACGTGGTGGCAGTTGGATCCGGGTGCATGGCTTTTGTACGGCCTGAAATCGGTAGGGCTGGTGTGGGACATCCAGCGCCCCAGCGAAAAGATGATATCTGACAAGCAAAAGGTCGAAAGTTAGGAGGCCGGTATGGATCAGAACAGTGATACTGAACCCGTCGTTGCTGATGTCGTTGATGATGCTGTGCCCAATGCAACCGACGCCCGGTTCAAGCGCAATATCATCATCGACAATCCAACAATCCAACGCGCTCAGAAACGTATTGCCACGCTGATAATTGTCGTGCCTGCCATTGCGACGCTGATGGCATTTGTCCTTGCCTTCTGGATACCGCCTTCTGTCACTGATCTGGTGGTTCTTGCAATAATGTATGTGGCGACCACTTTGGGGGTTACTGCCGGGTTTCACCGGCTTTTTGCCCACAGATCTTATAAAGCCGTGGCCCCTTTGCGCGCGGCGCTGGCGATACTTGGGTGTATGTCGGCACAAGGCACGCTGGTGTATTGGGTCGCCACCCACCGCCGGCACCACCAGTTCAGCGAAGGCGAAGGCGATCCGCATTCGCCTTATACCAATGATGGCAAGACCCTAAGCAAACTGCAGGGTCTGTGGCATTCACATCTTGGGTGGATGCTGGACAGTCAAATGACCAATACGGTTATGTTTGCCAAGGATCTGATCCGTGATCCTTTGATCGCGCGGATCAACAACCTTTACGGGCTGTGGGTATTGCTTGGGCTTGTTATCCCTGCTGTCATTGGCGGTTTGGCGGCGGGCGCCTGGAGTGGCGCGCTGACCGGGCTTTTATGGGGCGGGTTTGTGCGCATGTTCCTGGCGCATCACGCGATGTGGACCAGTGGATCGACGGCCCACATAATTGGAACCCGGCCATTTGCGACCAAGGACAAAAGCACCAACAACGGTCTACTGGCGATACCTAATCTGGGCGAGGCTTGGCACAACAACCACCACGCCTTTCCGTCATCGGCTCTTTTTGGGCTACATTGGTGGCAAATTGATATCGGAGGACTGTTCATCAGGGGCTGCGAAAAGGTCGGGTTGGTAACCGATATTCGCAAACCTTCGCGCGAAATGATTGCAGACAAAATGGCAAGGTCTGACAGTCATACGGGATTTGGGGTCTGGTAGTGCGGTGCGCGTCACCAGAACCGATTTTGGTATTTAATTAACAACAATTCGAGGGACGAATCACACATGCAACACGAAATTATCGAAAGCGTCACACGCGTGCAGGCCTGGATGGTCTCTTATCTGGGAAATCTGCTGGATATTCCTCATGAAAACGTCGACGTCACATTGGCGTTTGATCAATATGGGTTGGACAGCGCGGCGACGGTCGCCTTTACCAGCGATCTGGGTCATTGGCTGGAAACCAAACTTGATTCCCGATTGATGGTTGACCACAATTCCATTCAGGCCGTGTCAAGCTATGTGGGCGAGGCCTTTGGTACAGCAGTACCGGCATGATGCGACCGGACCACAGATTGCCGGGATAGCTGTGTCGGACCGGGCCAAACCGCAGGGGTTGGCCGAAACCTCTGGTACGCTGACAGACCTTCTGAAAACCCGGTCAATTCAGAACCGCGATCAACTGGCCTGTTTCCACCTTCAGGGTGGCGAGACGCCGACAGCGCATCTTACCTACGGAGCGATGTTTGATGCGGCGCGCGGCGTCGCTGCGACTTTGGCTGCCCGGTTGCCCGTTGGTGCCCGTGTGATTTTGGTCTTTCCTAATGAGCCAGATTTTGTGCCTGTGTTTCTGGGCTGTATTCTGGCCGGAATGGTCGCAGTTCCGTTGCCTCCACCCAGTAACATACGCGGGATGGAGCGGATTCACGAACTGGCCCAGGTAGCAGGCGCGGAACTTGCCATTCTGTCATCGGGCCTGCGTCGGGGTTTTGATCGACTGCACAGCCAGATTGCACCGAACCGGGATGGGCCTGATTGGGTCTATTTTGATGAACTGAAGTTTCACGCCGCTGACGACTGGGTTGATCCGGGATCGCAGCCAGACACTTTGGCGGTGTTGCAATTCACCTCGGGCTCTACGGGGACATCCAAGGGCGTGATGGTTCGCCACAGCAACATTCTGCAAAACGCACGTCTGTTCCGTAGTGAGATTGCGCCACAAGATGTGATCCGACTGGTGACGTGGCTGCCGTTCTTTCATGATTGGGGGCTATTTGGCTGTTTTCTTTATCCCATGATTGACGGTGGGGTCAGCATCTATTTCGACCCCAGCGATTTCCTGCAACGCCCGCGTTGCTGGTTTGAGGCGATTTCAGAGCACCGCGCAACGGTCTGTTGCGCTCCGGATTTCGCATTCAATCTTGCGTCACAGGCCATGGAGCGACCCGGAGGCATCCCGGTTGATTTGTCGTCACTTGTGATGGCCAAATTCGGTGCTGAACCGGTGCGACAGGCAACGCTTGAGCGTTTCATACGGGTTTGCGCGCCAGTGGGCTTTGATCCAAAGGCGTTGTGTCCGTCCTATGGCCTGGCAGAAAGCACCTTGATCGTTACTGGTGGCGGCCAGAATCTGCCGGTGCGCACGGCCCATCTGGATCGCATGGGGCTGGAAAACCAACGCGTCGCTCCGGTGTCTGCTGATGCGCCGGGGGCCAGGGATGTTGTGGCCTGCGGAAAGCCTTTGCTAGATCAGAAGGTCAGAATAGTTGATCCATCCAGCCGGTGCCTTTGCCCAGACGATGGCGTTGGCGAAATCTGGATGCAAGGCGGCAGCGTGACGGCGGGCTATTGGCGGTTGCCGGATGAAACCCGCACGGTTTTTCAGGCGGTGATACAGGATGATCCCGCCAGTGGGCATTGGCTGCGCACTGGCGATCTGGGGTTTCTTGATGCAGGAGAGCTGTTCATCTGTGGCCGTCTGAAGGACATCATCATCAAGGCCGGTGCCAATTATTTTGCCGAAGATCTGGAACGCAGCTTCGACAAATGCCATCCCGACCTGCGGCCCGGATGCGGAGCCGCGTTTGGCATTGACGTGGAGGGGGCCGAACGACTTGTCGCTGTACAAGAGATTAACTATGGGCCACGCACCGATCTGGGACAGCTCATCGGTGCAATCCAACGAGAGATTTCGCGCGATCATGCGGTGATGGCCGACGCCATCGCGATCCTGCCGCCCGGGACGCTGGAGAAAACCCCCAGCGGTAAAATCCGACGTCAGCTGACGCGTTCGCAGTTTCTGGCAGATACGCTAAATCCGATCAAACTTTGGCAAAGCTGGTAGTCGGTTCTGTACGCCACGACTTAGATGACAAAGGCGGCAACTGAACCCTGTT
>JAHRVZ010000139.1 GCA_019090405.1 Paracoccaceae bacterium | reverse complement strand
TCAACGTGCCAATCCCGGTGCCTTTGGCCTATCACACCTTTGGCGGCTGGAAAAAGTCGGTGTTTGGTGATCTGAACCAACATGGACCGGATGCGTTCAAGTTCTACACCCGGACAAAAACCGTCACCGCACGATGGCCTTCGGGCATCAAAGAGGGCGGCGAATTCTCGATCCCAGTGATGGAATAAGGCGTATTGCCAAGACCTTACAGTCTAACCTGTAGAAATGCGATAAAGGCTCCGTCATCCATTGCCGGGGCCTTTATCGTGGCGACGCCGTGGTCACGAAATGTTTAGAAAACGTCACTGGAAAACTCACGCCCCAGCCCCTATCTGAATGGTAGTTGAGCAGCAAACAACCAGAGAAACCGGAGTTTCCAGTGCCCCAATTCCCCATCACCCGTCGCGGCACCCTTTTGGGTGCAGTCAGTTTTCTGGCCACACCCGCTCTTGTCCGCGCGCAAGATGCGTTTCCGTCGAACGAGCCGGAAATCGAAACAAAAATTCCGGTCAAACGCAATATTTCAGCGTTCCGGCAACAACATTGGCAGGATCATTTTGACACGCTTGGCACAGGTTGCCTGCTTGCCGACATAAACAGCCGCGCGGTGCATTACTGGGGGCCGGACGGGCAAACCTATCGTCTTTTCCCGTCCTCGGTGCCAATGAGCGAAGACTTGACCAAACGCGGATACTCCAAAGTCGTGCGCAAAGCTGAAAACCCCAGTTGGACACCAACCGCGTCGATGCGTGAAAATGACCCCAACCTTCCGTTGCGCATGGATGGCGGCCCCGGCAACCCGCTGGGCACCCGTGCGATGTATCTGGACTGGCCGGCCTATCTGGTTCACGGCACCCATGACACCCGCAAAATTGGCCGTCAAAGCTCATCCGGATGTATCGGCCTATACAACGAACACGTCGAAGCCCTGTATCCGCTGGTCAAAATCGGCACGCAGGTTCGGCTGCTTTAGATCCCCCATCGGGGATTACTTTTTCTGAATCCAGAACGACTGTGCCCGCTCTTTGGATAGAAACGGCATTGCTTTTACTGCATCAGGGCGTTCCTGTTGCAGATAGAATCCGGGCCACAGGATGTCATAGCCGCCGCCCTGCAATAACGCCTGCAAAACATACTGCTCGCCCCAGGACGGGCAGTCATAAAAGAACCGCTTGGGGTATTCATAGGGCAGAAACACATCGTGCACATGGATCACCACGCCTGCGGGCAGCATCGGGATGATCCGGCAGAACAGATGCACCACGTCGTTGCTGATGCGCACCTGATGGCTGGAATCGATGAACAACACATCCCCCGGTTCCAATTCAGCGAACATTGCTTCGTCCATATCTTCTAGGCGCGCCTGTTCAAACCGGTCTACCAGATGCGCGATATCTGCGCGGGGATAGGGATCAACCGCGGTGATCTGCGTGTCCAGCCCACCGTCAATAATCGCCTGACGGGTAACGCGGGTGCTGTTGCCGCACCCCACCTCGATCACCCGTTTGGGTTTGAACCGGCAGATCATCAGATACAGCGCCGTGGCATCCGGTATCTCAAAATAGCCATTGCCGGGCGCATATCCTGTATCGCCCTTTGCCGGATGGTATAATTGCGCCAGATCATCCGCCAAAGCGTTGGTTTCGCGTACCAAATCCGCAACATCAAAATCTGCCATACCCGGAGACAGCGCATAGGCCGGTCCATCCAGCCCGCCTCGGGCTTCGAATTTTTGCAGGCGGTCCTGTTCGTCCAACCGCTCTTGGGCCAGGTTCTTTTTGGGTTTGGCCATGGCAGGCGCCTTTCGTCAATAAAACAGGTTTTTGATCTAACGGATCACGCCGGGTTTTCAATGCAATTCGGTTTTTCCTTGGCAATTCAATCCGTATCGGATTTGCTGGCACCCAAATAGCGGGGCCACCAAATGCAATCTGAATACACCCTTGGTATCGAAGAAGAATACCTGCTGGTCGATCTGGATACCTGCGACCTTGTCAAAGCCCCCGCTGAACTGATGCGGGATTGCCAGATTGATCTGCAGGACCAGGTAAGCCCGGAATTCATGCAATGCCAAATCGAAGTCGGCACCCGTGTTTGTCGAAACATTACTGAGGCGCGCGATGACCTCAGACGTTTGCGCGATTGCGTGTCCCGACACGCGGCCAAACACAATCTTTCCCCGATTGCCGTGTCCTGCCACCCGTTCGCCGACTGGAAGGACCAGCAATTTACCGACCGCGAACGCTATGCCGATATTCAACGCGCTTTGGGCGGGGTTGGTCGGCGCATGTTGATCTGTGGTATGCATGTCCATATCGGTATCCCCGACAAAAATCATCGAATCGATTTGCTGCCGCAACTCAGCTATTTTCTGCCGCATATGCTGGCGCTTTCCGCATCTTCGCCCTTTTGGCAGGGCGATGACACTGGCCTTGCCTCATACCGGTTAACCGTATTTGACAGCCTGCCCCGTACCGGACTGCCGCCCAGTTTCGAAAGTTGGCCCGAATACGAACGCACAGTACAAACCTTGGTAGATGTTGGCGAAATCGAGAACAGCAGCAAAATCTGGTGGGATTTGCGCCCGTCCCACAATTTTCCGACTCTGGAAAGCCGCATTTTCGATGTTTCGCCACGACTGGAACACGCCATTTCACTGGCCGCGCTAATGCAGGCCTTGGTGCGTATGTTGACCCGGCTGCGCGATAAAAATCAGCGCTGGCGGGTTTATGACCGATTCCTGCTGGACGAAAACCGCTGGCGGGCGCAACGCTATGGCACCACCGAAGGACTGATTGATTTTGGAGCAGGACGCATAACGCCTTTCTCTGAATTGCAGGACGAGTTTGTTGAAATGCTGGCTGAGGACGTCCAAGCCCTTGGTACAACTGATGAAATTGCAACATTACGCGAAATCATTGATGGCGGTACCAGCGCGGAACGCCAGCGCCGTGTGCATGCCCAGGCGGCCGCACTCGGCCAGTCCCCCGGCCATGCCATAGTGCGTCACTTGATAGAAGAGTTTCACGCGGACCTTTAGCCTTTTGCAAAACTGCTGTAAGAATTAAACAAGTGTTCAATTGTTTGCGCTCAGGAGGCCAATATGGATTTCACAGTTACCGAAGAACAATCCGCCATTTTCGACATGGCCTATGCCTTTGGGCAGGAACACATTGCCCCCTTTGCCCGGAAATGGGAATCGGATGGCACTATTCCGAAAGACCTTTGGCCGAAGGTCGGTGAATTGGGATTTGGCGGACTTTATGTATCCGAAGAAAGCGGCGGATCTGGCCTTGGGCGACTGGATGCAACGATGGTGTTTGAGGCTCTGAGCATGGCATGCCCGTCGGTTGCGGCATTCCTGTCTATTCACAACATGAGCGCCAAGATGCTGGATACATTTGCCAGCGACGAGCTGAAATCACGGATCTTGCCTGACGTGTTATCGCTGAACACAGTGCTGTCATACTGCCTGACCGAACCCGGTGCCGGATCCGACGCCGCGGCGCTGAAAACCCGCGCTGAGCGCAGCAATGACGGCTATACTTTGAACGGAACAAAAGCCTTTATTTCCGGTGGCGGCTATTCTGACGCCTATGTCACCATGGTGCGCACTGGCGAAGATGGGCCAAAAGGCGTCTCGACCGTCTATGTCGAGGCCGGTACGCCGGGGCTAAGTTTTGGCTTGGCCGAGGACAAAATGGGCTGGCGCAGTCAGCCAACGTCGCAGGTCCAGTTTGACGATTGCAAAATTCCGTCAGGCAATCTGGTTGGGACTGAAGGTGACGGGTTCAAATACGCGATGATGGGGCTGGATGGTGGCCGTCTGAACATCTCGGCCTGCTCACTTGGGGCCGCTCAAACCGCGCTGAATGCAACATTGACCTATATGGGCGAGCGTCAGGCTTTTGGCAAAAGCATAGACCAGTTTCAGGGATTGCAATTTCGTCTGGCCGATATGGAGATCGAAATGCAGGCCGCACGGGTGTTTTTACGCCAGGCCGCTTGGAAGCTGGACAATGGGACACCTGATGCCACCAAGTACTGCGCAATGGCCAAGAAATTCGTCACCGACACCGGGTCAAAAGTCGTGGATCAGTGTTTACAATTGCATGGTGGCTACGGCTATCTCGCGGATTATGGCATCGAAAAGCTGGTTCGCGATTTGCGGGTTCACCAGATCCTTGAAGGCACCAATGAAATCATGCGCGTGATCGTTGCGCGCCAAATGCTGGCCGAGCGCTAGGGGGCACTCATGAAAGACATCGACATACGCATATCCGGACAGGCCGGCCGCATCACCCTGAACCGACCCAAGGCGCTAAACGCGCTGACCGATGGCATGTGCCACGCGATTGCTGCCGCTCTTGTGAGCTGGCGCAATGACCCGGCCGTGGCTTTGGTGATCATTGACGCTGTTGGCGACCGTGCATTCTGTGCAGGTGGTGACATCGCCGAGCTTTATGCCACCGGAATCAAAGGTGACTACCAATATGGTCGTGACTTTTGGCGTGAAGAATATCGCATGAATGCAATGCTGTTTGGGTATCCCAAACCAGTGGTCAGTCTGAAACAGGGCTTTATCATGGGCGGTGGTGTCGGCATCGGCTGCCACGGCTCTCATCGGATCGTTGGCGAAACCAGCCGCATTGCCATGCCGGAATGTGGAATTGGGCTGATACCTGACGTTGGCGGCACTTTCATTCTTGCCCGCGCACCGGGGCGGTTGGGCGAGTATCTGGGCATAACTGGCGCGCGCTTGGATGCGGGTGACGCCATTTATGCCGGCTTTGCCGATCATTTTGTGGCGCAGGAAAAATGGCCTGACCTGATTTCCCAACTCGAATCCACAGGTGATGTTGATCTGATACAGGGCGTCGAAGAAACAGCGCCCACAGGGTCGCTTGCGCCTTTGCACGCCGATATTGATCGCCACTTTGCCGGTGAATCGCTGGGAGATATACTGAATACGCTGCGTGCCGAAGATAGCGATTTTGCGCGCAAAGCACTTAAGACACTTGGCCGAAACTCGGCCCTTTCCATGGCTTGCACCATCGAGGCATTGCACCGTTTGCGCAGCCCGACCTTGGACATTCGCAAAGCATTGGAAATGGAATACCGCTACACTTGGCGTGCGATGGAACACGGTGATTTCCTTGAAGGTGTGCGCGCGACAATCGTTGATAAAACCCATGATGCGACTTGGCAATACAGCGACATGAACGTGCCTGCGGTGGCTGTCAGCAAAATGCTGATGCCTCTGGGCAAGGACAAACTGACATTTGACACAAAGGAGACTACAATGAAAATCGGGTTTATCGGACTGGGAAATATGGGTGCTCCTATGGCGGCCAATCTGGCCAAATCAGGCTATGACGTGACTGGGTTTGATATGGCCGATGTGTCCGTTGAAGGTGCCAACATGGCTGAAACCGCCGTCGAAGCTGTAACAGGTGCCGATGTCGTCTTTACCATGCTACCCAATGGCGCAATCCTGCGCGCCGTCGCAGCAGATATCATTCCGGCGATGGCTAACGGGGCCACATTGGTGGATTGTTCAACCGTGGATGTGGACAGCGCACTTGCTGTCGCTGAACAGGCCGAAGCGGCCAAAATCCTATTCGTTGACGCCCCGGTATCTGGTGGAACCGTGGGTGCATCCGGCGGCACATTAACCTTTATGGCCGGCGGCACAGCCAAAGCCTTTGCCAAGGCCGAACCGATGTTTGACATCATGGGTCAAAAGGCCGTGCACTGCGGCGATGCTGGTGCTGGTCAGGCCGCTAAAATCTGTAACAACATGATCCTTGGCGCAACGATGATTGCCACTTGCGAAGCCTTTGCGCTGGCTGACAAACTGGGGCTGGATCGGCAAAAGATGTTCAATGTGGTCAGCACATCATCCGGCTATAGCTGGAGCATGAACGCCTATTGCCCCGCCCCCGGTATTGGCCCGGAATCGCCTGCCGACAACGATTACACGCCTGGCTTTGCCGCTGATCTGATGCTCAAGGATCTGCGCCTGTCCCAACAGGCCGCCAAAAGCGCCAATGCCGACACGCCAATGGGTGCGCTGGCCGAGAAACTTTATGCCCAATTCGTCGAAGACGAAGACGGCGCGGGTCGTGATTTCAGTGCTATGTTGCCCCGGTTTGAAAAGCGATCACATAGCTGATGGGCTGGATGGCCAACGCGCCGGGGCTTCCTGATTTTGATGCCCCCTGCGTGGCCAGACTTAGCCAATTGTCATTTCAAACCTTGCCTGTTGGCTCTGTTCTTTTTCGCCCCGGTGAATCGGTCAAGGGCTTTGTTATCGTTTTAAGCGGCCAAATCGACGTGTTCTTGACCGGGCCTTCAGGGCGCGACATTCAGCTTTATGTCGTGCAGCCGGGGCAAAGCTGCATTCAGTCAACTTTGGGCTTGTTGGGCGGAGAAGATTACTCTGGCGAGGCAATAACCCGCACCGACTGCAAAGTGGTTTTGGTCCCGCGCGACATGTTTCTGGATATGATGAATCTGTCTTCGGAATTTCGAACTTTTGTCTTTTCCGCCTTTGCCGCCCGGATGCAAAGCATGATGCATCTGCTTGAAAAAATTGCGTTTCAACGGGTCGAATGCAGGTTGGCACAGGCAATGGTCGAACGCTCTGAAAACAATACCTTATACGCCACACATGCGGAAATTGCAGTCATGATTGGGTCCGCCCGCGAAGTTGTATCCAGACGGTTAGAGGCACTGGCAAAACGCGGAATCGTCAGTCTTGATCGGGGTGTTGTGCACATTATTGACATGGGAACGCTTGAACAATTGGCCAGAGCCAACGAATAACGGGTCTTAATGTGACCAGATCACAGACCAATTTCGTCATATCCTTTATACTGAATGTATTCCCCGCCGTTGCTGGGAAAACCATGAAAAGGATACTCTGATGTTCGCCAAAAACGAAGGCAATCTTGATCGAATTCTGCGCATCATACTGGGCGTTGCGCTGTTAATTGGTTTTGCGATGGATGCAGATGCGTCTTATCGCTGGGCCTATCTGATCGGTATTGTTCCACTGGCCACCGGGTTACTTGGCAGTTGTCCAATTTATTCGATCCTTGGCATAAAGACCTGTCCGCTCAAGAAATGAATTCAGGGTAGCTGTCTCAAAACGTTCCCGTAAGATTTGTTACGTGAAGTGAATTCAAATTCTCACAGGTCTGATCATCAGCCCACTTTTGTGGTCAGGCGTTTGGGGGCAAGCATAGGCTCTAGATAGCGCCCGGTATAAGATTCCGCGACCGCCGCCACCTGTTCCGGCGTGCCGGTCGCGACGATCTCTCCGCCGCCATCGCCGCCTTCGGGGCCGATATCTATGATATGATCAGCGGTTTTCACCACGTCCAGATTATGTTCAATCACAATCACTGAATTTCCCTGATCGACCAGTTCATGCAACACTTCCAACAGCTTACGCACATCTTCGAAATGCAGACCCGTCGTAGGTTCGTCCAGAATATACAGCGTGCGCCCGGTAGAGCGTTTGGCCAGTTCTTTGGACAACTTAACCCGCTGCGCCTCGCCGCCGGACAAGGTTGTCGCCTGTTGCCCTACTTTGATATAGCCAAGGCCAACCCGCACCAAGGCATCCATCTTTTCACGGATCGACGGCACCGCCTTAAAGAACACTTGCGCATCCTCGACGGTCATATCAAGAACGTCTGCTATGCTTTTGCCTTTAAACCGTATTTCCAATGTTTCACGGTTATATCGATCACCACCACAGGTTTCGCACGTCACATAAACATCCGGCAAAAAGTGCATTTCAATCTTGATGACACCGTCACCCTTGCACGCCTCGCAGCGGCCACCTTTGACGTTGAACGAAAACCGCCCTGGCGCATAGCCGCGCGCTTTGGATTCGGGCAGCCCCGCGAACCAGTCGCGAATTGGGGTAAACGCCCCGGTATAGGTCGCCGGGTTTGAACGCGGTGTGCGACCGATGGCACGTTGGTCAATATCAATGACCTTATCCAGATATTCGAGCCCCTTTATCGTCTCACAAGGCGCCGGAGTCTGGCGCGCGCCGTTCAACCGCATCGAGGCAGTTTTGAACAGCGTTTCAATGGTCAGCGTCGATTTCCCACCGCCCGAAACACCAGTCACGCAAACAAATTTACCCAATGGAAACTTGGCGGTTACGTTTTTCAGGTTGTTGCCGGTCGCACCAACAACGGTCAACATTTTCCCCTTACCTTTGCGTCGCTTACCCGGCACCGCAATTTCGCGCGCACCTGACAGATACTGTCCGGTCAACGACGCCGGATCAGCCGCGATTTCCGGCGGCGTGCCTTTGGACACCACCTGCCCGCCATGCAGTCCCGCTCCGGGGCCGATATCGAACACATAATCCGCCACGCGCACAGCCTCTTCGTCGTGTTCAACTACAATCACCGTATTACCCTGATCACGCAGGTTTTTCAGCGTTTCCAGCAATCGGCCATTGTCGCGCTGATGCAACCCAATCGAAGGCTCGTCCAACACATACAGCACGCCCGTCAACCCGCTGCCGATCTGGCTGGCCAAGCGGATGCGTTGGCTTTCGCCGCCCGACAATGTGCCGCTGCCACGCGACAATGTAAGATACTCTAGTCCGACATTGTTAAGAAAACCCAAACGCTCGCGAACCTCTTTCAGGATGGCTTTGGCAATCTCGTTTTTTTGCACGCTCAGGTGGTTTGGCACATCCTCGCACCAGGCGAATGCCTCACGAATCGACATTTGAACGACCTGCCCCACGTGCAGATCGCCAATGCGCACCGCAAGAGCCTCTTCGCGCAGGCGAAACCCATTGCAGGTGCCGCAGGGGCGATTGTTTTGGTAACGTTCAAACTCTTCGCGAATCCAATTGGAATCGGTCTCGCGATAGCGCCGTTCCATATTGGGAATCACGCCCTCAAATACCCGCGTCACCTGATAAACCCGCCCGCCTTCGTCATAGCGGAACATGATTTCCTCGTCGCCCGAGCCATATAGAAACACTTGCTGCACATTCTCAGGCAAGTCTTTCCATTTGGTGCTTTGCTTGAATTTGTAATGCTTTGCGATAGATTCAATTGTCTGTAAAAAATACGGCGATTTACCTTTTCGCCAAGGGGCCAGCGCCCCATCGCTGATTTTCAGCGCCGCATCGGGTACCACCAGACGTTCATCAAAAAACAGCTCTTTTCCTAACCCGTCGCATTC
>JAHRVZ010000138.1 GCA_019090405.1 Paracoccaceae bacterium | reverse complement strand
GCATCGTCAGTTTGGGGCTGCTGGTTCAGGCTTCGTCTTGCAAATGACAGCCCCGCCTGCCCAAGTGTTTTGGCAATCTCATCCGCCCGTGCAACATCGCGTGGCACAAGGATCAGCAGCCAGCCGGATAATGATTGCTGTGCGGTGATCGCTTCGGTCTCGTCTCCGGGATGGGTCGAGGCCGCAACCCATATGCGACGCGCGCCCAACGCGGCGCGTAGTCGGCTATATTCATCCTCATCCGCCTGCAAAATTGGCGCAGTGGGTTTTAACGAGCTACCAATCCGGACATTTTCGCCCCCCAGATCAACCAGCCGCGTGGCGCTGTCTTTGTCTTGCGCACTGATAAGGGACAAACGACGCAATACATCGCCGTAAACACCGCGTATTTTGGCGCGCTTTGTATGACTTTTTGCACTGATGCGCACATTGATAAAGGCAATCGGAATACCGCGGGCATGGGTGGCCAGCACCGCGCCCGGCCAAATATCCTGTTCGGCCCAGATTGAAAGGTCCGGCTGCCAGTGATCCAGAAAGCGGTTCAGATAGCGTGGGGCATCAAGCGGCAGAAACTGGTGTTGCGTGCGGGTGGGCAAGTTTTCTGCCAGCACCTGCGCCGAAGATCTGGCTGTTGAAGTGACAAGAAATGACAGGTGTGGATCAAGGCGTGCCAAGCTGACAATCAGGCCACGCAGGGCCATCACCTCGCCTAAACCAACCGCATGTAGCCAGATCAGCCTGCCCTTTGGCCGACGAAGGCGTGTTTGTCCCAGCTTTTCCTGCCAACGGACCGGATCTTCTTTGCCTTTTGCCAGACGACGGCGCAAGAATGTTGGCGCAAGCAATGGAATGGCCCGGCTGGCTGCAAGATACGCCCGGGTAGACAGTGTTTTGGGTGCTGCGGGCGGCTGGCTAGTCAATGTCCTGAAACGCCTTTTGAAGCCCACCTGACCAGAAGTCATCCGAGCCAAGGATTTCAACAAAACGATCTGCAGCACCGCCTTTGCCAAAGCTATTGTCCGGGGCGTGGCGCTTGCCCCATTCACGCGTCACAAAGGCGTCGATTTCAGCACTGTCTGCCGCTTCGCAACAGGACACCGATGACGCCAGTGCGCGATTGGTCTGGCGGGTGCCAATGTCCAGTGACGCAATGCCCAGAAACGGGGCTTCGCGCACGCCGGCACTTGAGTTGCCGACCATGCAGCTGGCATTTTTCATCAATTCCGAGAAATGAGAAAATCGCATCGACGGGATCAAACGAAACTGATCTTTTGGAAGGCTATCCAGAACATCAAAAATCGCCTCTGATCCGGGATCATTATTAGGCGCAATAACCACGAATGAGCGGCCAGTATCCGCCAATGCGCCAAACAAAGCCAGCGCCTGCTCGCCGATGGTATCCTGTTCTGACGTCACCGGATGGAATACCACAATGCCGTATTGCTTAAACGGGATGTCATAGCGGCGGCGCACATCGTCAAGTGTCACGCCCGACGGGGCGGCGTGAAAATCCAGTTCAGGTGAGCCGATGACATAAACAGAACGTTCGGTCTCGCCCAGAGCCATGACACGGCGTGCGGCCTGTTCAGAGGACACAAAATGATGGGTGGCCAGTTTGGTGTTACAATGGCGAAAAATCTCGTCAATTGTGCCGGACACTTCGCCACCTTCAATATGGACGGACGGGATATAGTTTGTCGCCGCAACAATCGCGCCTGCCAGGGCTTCGATCCGGTCGCCGTGTATGACGATAAGGTCGGTTTTGTTTTCTGTCACATAATCCGAAAATCCGACAATCGTCTTGGCCAAAACGATATCCTGTCCATCTCCGGGGCGTTGGTTCAGGAACTCATGCACCCGCACTTTGGGCATTTTATGGACTTCGATCTTGGTCAGACCATATCGCTCCATCATGTGCATCCCGGTGACAAAGAATGTAATTTCATAGCCGGCATCGCGGGCGGCGACCGCCAGTGGCTCGAGCTTGCCAAAATCTGCTCGGGTTCCGGTGAGGAATAGGATTCGCTGGGTCATTGCAGGCTCATTGGTGAATTTATAATTGAAACCATAAGGAAAACGCCGTTGGTCTTACTTACACATTTCCGGTTTGATTGCGCAAGTTATGCCACCGGCGGATGATCCTGACCTGACGGGTCCAGCGCGACGGGCAATTGGATCACAGCGCATAATCCGCCAAATTCATCGCTTTTCCCAAGCAGCAACATGCCACCATGAGACAAGGCAATATCCAGAGCAATTGGCAAGCCAAGCCCGACGCCGCCACCTTTGTTCTGGTTTCTGGAAGGATCCAGCCGCGAAAACGGTTTGAGCGCCTCTTGGTGCAAATTAAGCGGTATTCCCGGTCCGTCATCCTGCACAGAAAACCGGATCATTGTCTCAAATACCTCAAGCGAGATCACCGCCATATTGCCATAGCGCAGCGCATTGCCAACAAGGTTTTCAAGCGCCCGTTCAATGGCGAACTTGCGGACCACCATTACAGGCGGGTGCGTTGGCAGTTGGCCGATTGAAACATTTGCACCGGAACGTGTTGATTTTTCAACGATGCCTTGCACCAGACTGGACAGATCAGTTAGCTCGGGCTGCTCTGTTGCCTCAGAGCCGGCGAAATCCAGAAAAGAATCTATCAGCAGTTCCATTTCATCCAGATCAGCGATCATGTCACGGTAGTCATCACTGTCCGCATTCATGGATAGCGCCAGTCGCAATCGGGTCAGTGGCGTGCGCAAATCGTGGCTTACCCCACTTAACATCATGGTGCGCTGTTCGCGGTGTTGCTCGATCCGGGCGCGCATATTCAGAAAAGTTTCGCCAGCAGATCGAACTTCGCTTGAACCACCGGGGCGGTATTCGCGGTGATGACCACGCCCAAAGGCTTCGGCGGCTTCGGCCAGTTTGCGGATCGGGCGTAGCTGGCGGCGCAAAAACAGATAGGCCACAAACGTCACAAGCAACGTTGTGAAAAATATCAACACCAGCAATTGATGCCGTTTGGCTGCGGTGACCCGTTTGCGCGAAAAACTAAGGTTCAATACCTCGGGCTTTGTGTCCAGCGACAGATGAACCTGCCGGGAATTTGTGACCAGATCAACCGCAAGCAATTGTGGAAGCTGCCTGCGCAGAGTTCTGATGATGGATTTTCCGGAAATATCATAGAAAGCCACACGATCCTGATAGCGTTCGGTTCCGATTTTGGATTCGATGTCTAAAAGCTCTGCATTATGAGCAAAATTTTCATCGTTTTGATAGCTATCAACAAGCAAATCAATCTCGACCACGATGTTCTGCGTCATCTGAGAGGTCACGCCCTCGTACACCCGCTGCACGAAACTGACCGAGACCACAAACTGGACGATAAAGATTGGAACGATCAGGATAAAGGCCGCACGCCCATATAGGCTCTCAGGGAGCACACGGCGCGCTTTGCGGATCGAAATCCGGGCACGTCGCACGATTCTGGAGTTGCGCATATCCAAGCCCCTGACTGAAGATATTAAAGCCTGTCTGAAAAATCAGGTTAGCCCCTATT
>JAHRVZ010000137.1 GCA_019090405.1 Paracoccaceae bacterium | reverse complement strand
GCAGATAATGACAAAGACAAAGACCAAGAGCGTTGCGACGCTCCCGCTAAACACGATTCTTGATGGCGACTGCATCGAAATGATGAACAGCCTGCCTGAGGCATCAATTGACCTGATTTTCGCTGACCCGCCTTACAACCTGCAGCTTAAGGGTGATTTGCACCGCCCGGACAATTCACAGGTGGATGCGGTTAATGATCATTGGGACCAGTTTTCGTCCTTTGCCGCCTACGACAATTTCACCGAAAAATGGTTGGCGGCCGCACGTCGGCTGCTAAAACCCGGCGGGGCGATCTGGGTGATTGGATCGTATCACAACATCTTTCGCGTTGGGTCGGCTTTGCAGAATGCCGGGTACTGGATTTTGAATGATGTGGTCTGGCGCAAGTCCAACCCAATGCCAAACTTTCGCGGCAAACGATTTACAAATGCCCACGAAACCATGATCTGGGCGAGCCGTGATGAAGGGTCCAAATACACCTTCAACTATGAGGCGCTCAAGGCGTTGAACGAAGGCATTCAGATGCGGTCTGATTGGGTCTTGCCTATTTGTACCGGGCACGAACGTCTAAAGGACGAAAATGGTGATAAGGCCCATCCGACGCAGAAACCGGAATCCCTGTTGCATCGGGTTTTGGTTGGTTCGACCAATCCGGGGGATGTTATTCTTGACCCATTCTTTGGCACGGGCACCACGGGTGCGGTTGCCAAGATGCTGGGACGCGATTTCATTGGTATCGAACGCGAAGCTGCTTACCGCAAGGTCGCCAAAAAGCGTATCGCCAATGTCCGAAAATTTGACCGCGAGGCGCTAAAGGTCAGCGTTAGTAAACGCGCAGAACCACGGGTGCCATTCGGGCAATTGGTCGAACGCGGCATGCTGCGCCCCGGAGAACAATTGCAAAGCATGAATGGCCGCTACACCGCAAAAATTCGCGCTGATGGAACGCTGATTGGCGATGAAGTCAAAGGTTCGATACATCAGGTTGGCGCCGCACTGGAAGGCGCACCAAGTTGTAATGGCTGGACTTATTGGTGTTTTCGACGAGATGGTAAAACTGTGCCGATCGACATTTTACGCCAGCAAATCCGTGCGGAAATGCAAAACTAAAGACCTCCTATTTTTCAGAAAACCGCCGGTGCCTGTGGCCTAACACATGGCACTAACCTTGCCCCGCCTTCATGGCGGGGCTTTTTTTGGCTAAAGATACCCTTGCGCCCGAAAGCTAAGTTCGGTTGATTTCCCGATTATCAGATGGTCATGCAACGTTAACCCAAGTGCATCACAGGCGACCCGGATTTGTTCGGTCATGTCGATGTCTGACTGTGACGGGGTTGGATCACCCGAAGGGTGATTATGCACAAGTATCAGAGCAGTTGCATTCAGCTGCAGCGCTCTTTTAGCAACTTCGCGTGGATAAACCGGAACATGATCCACAGTGCCTTTGGCCTGTTCCTCATCCGCAATCAATGTGTTCTTGCTGTCCAGATAGAGAACCCGGAATTGTTCTGTTTCGCGGTGGGTCATAACCGTATGACAATAGTCAACTATCGCGTCCCAGCTTGAGATAACGTGCCGTTGCATCACCTTGGCACGGGCCATACGGTGGGCGGCGGCCTCGACAACTTTAAGTTCGGTTATCACCGCATTGCCGATACCTTTGATTTCGGCCAACCGATCCTTCGGTGCTGTTATCACGCGGTTGAAATCGCCAAACTGGTCCAGCAACGCGCGCGCCAATGGTTTCACATCGCACCTTGGAATCGCCCGGAACAGGACAAGTTCCAGCAGTTCATAATCAGGCATTGCCTGCGCACCCCCGGTCAAAAACCGCTCGCGCAAGCGTTGGCGATGGTCCGCGATGTAAGAAGGCAATCGACCGGTCGGTATCGCAGTCACCGGAGTTTCATCTCCGGTGAACAACGGCAACGGTTGTTCGGAAAAAGCACTGAGCTTGGACATTCTTTCAGCATGTATCGACATGATGAAGAAAGGATTAACCCCTCAGCCAAAGCGCGTGGGTTTCACCAACCTTGTCCCACAAGGGGTTTTCAGCTTTTTACGCTATCCCAAAAGGATTTCACCGACGAAAAGAATGATTTTGATTCCGGGTTGTTGTCTTCGCTTAATTCTATGAATTCACGCAACAATTCGGTTTGTTTGCTGGTCAGATTGACGGGTGTCTCTACTGCCAACTCAATGAACATATCACCCGTCGGACCGCCCCGCAAAGCAGGAATTCCTTTGTGTCGAAGACGCATTTGTCTCCCTGACTGACTGCCTGCAGGGATTTGCACACGACCCCGACCACCGTCAATTGTCGGCACTTCGATGGCCCCACCAAGGGCAGCATTGGCCATTGATACAGGAACGCGGCAATAGAGATTCACACCATCGCGTTCAAACAGCTTATGCTCGGCCACCTCAACAAAGATATAAAGATCACCCGGAGGCCCGCCACGCATGCCCGCCTCGCCCTCACCAGCCAGACGAATACGGGTGCCGGTTTCAACACCAGCAGGAACGTTGACATTCAGCGCGCGGTTTTTTTCAACCCGGCCTGCGCCATTGCAGGATTTGCAGGGGTTGTTGATGATCTGCCCCAGACCGGAACAGGTTGGGCAAGTGCGTTCAACGGTAAAGAACCCCTGTTGCGCGCGGACTTTACCCATGCCCGAACAGGTCGGGCAAGTGGAAGGTTCAGCACCACCTTCGGCACCGCTGCCTTCGCAGGAACTACAGGATACCGCGGTAGGTACGTTGATGGTTTTTTGCAGACCGGAAAATGCTTCTTCAAGCGAGACACGCAAGTTGTAGCGAAGGTCAGAGCCACGTGCGGCACGACGTCCGCCACCGCCGCGTTGCCCGCCCATGAAGTCGCCGAACAGGTCGTCAAAGACATCCGAGAACGCGTTTGAAAAATCACCATTTCCGCCGCCGAATCCAGGACGACCGCCGCCACCTTCAAATGCGGCGTGACCAAATCGGTCATAGGCAGCTTTCTTTTCACCGTCTTTCAGAATTTCGTAGGCTTCATTGGCCTCTTTGAACTGAGATTCAGCGTCGGGGTTATCAGAGTTGCGGTCTGGATGCAGTTCACGGGCCTTGCCACGATAGGCTTTTTTGATTTCGTCACCCGAAGCCCCTTTGGACACGCCAAGCACGTCATAAAAGTCACGTTTTGACATCTATATGTCCCCTTTGCTGAAACGATACGGGCCGGCCCGGTATCGGGTCGGCCCACATAGGTTTCAATCTCGTGCCTTAGGCGCGTTTGTCATCATCCAGATCTTCGAATTCGGCATCTACGATGTCTTCTTCGCCGGGCACATCTGCAGCAGTAGGTTCGCCTTCTGCTTCTTCCTGTGCCTGCTTGTAGATCGCTTCGCCAAGCCGCATCGCGGCCTCGGTAACGTTCTGGATACCGGCTTTGATTTTGTCGGCATTTTCAGATTCCAGCTCTTCGTTCAGGGCCGAAATCGCCAGTTCGATGGCTTCGATCGTGGATGGATCAACCTTATCCGAATGCTCTTCCATCGACTTTTCGGTCGAATGGATCAGGCTTTCGGCCTGGTTTTTCGCTTCGATCAATTCGCGGCGTTCTTTATCTGCCTCGGCATTGTCCTCGGCGTCCTGAACCATTTGATCAATATCGGCATCCGACAGACCACCCGAGGCCTGAATGGTGATCTTTTGCTCTTTG
>JAHRVZ010000136.1 GCA_019090405.1 Paracoccaceae bacterium | reverse complement strand
TCTGGCCTGCTGATGCGCCATGGACTAGTTCCATATCTAGGTGATAACGACGCGACACTGAAGAAAGGGTGATGCTTTGGCAATGGTCGATCTAACTGTACGAGGGGCCGGAATTTTCGGCCTGTCCATCGCCTGGACCTGCGCACGCCGTGGCGCGCGGGTGCGCGTGATCGACCCCAACGGCCCCGGAGCCGGCGCCAGTGGCGGCATCGTCGGCGCGCTTGCGCCCCATGTGCCGGAAAACTGGAAGGCCAAGACGGATTTTCAGTTTGAAAGCCTGATCATGGCTGACCCGTTCTGGGCCGATGTTAGCGCGGTTGGCGGCCTGTCATCCGGTTATTCACGTATTGGCCGCCTGCAACCTATCGCGGATGAGCATACATTAGGCTTGGCACATCAGCGCGCCGAGAATGCCAAAACCCTATGGCGCGGTCAGGCGCAATGGTCCGTTCGGCCAGCGGTCGAATTTGGCGACTGGTGCCCGCCCAGCCCGTCAGGGTTTATCATTCACGACACCCTTAGCGCGCGCATTCATCCCCGGCGTGCAATTGCGGCACTGGTCGCGGGATTGCAGGCTTTGGGCGTTGAAATTGTTACCGAAGCGCCCGATCAGGGTCTGGTTTTGCATGCAACCGGCGTTGCCGACCTTAAAGATCTAAGCGTGCGGTTCGACAAAGACGTGGGCAACGGTGTCAAAGGTCAGGCGGCTTTGTTGCGGTATGACGCGGGCATTGCCCCGCAACTGTTTGCCGATTTCATCCACGTTATTCCGCATGATGACGGCACTGTCGCCATCGGGTCCACCAGCGAACGGTTCTATGATGATCCGACGGGCACGGATGCCGCCCTTGATGACATCATCGCCCGCGTTATTGCCGCTGTTCCGGTCCTGCAAGAGGCCGAAATCATAGAACGCTGGGCCAGCGTGCGCCCGCGTTCAAAAAGTCGGGCGCCAATGATGGGCGCGCATCCGCTTTATCCCGGTCAGTTCATCGCGAACGGAGGCTTTAAAATCGGGTTCGGCATGGCCCCCAAAATCGCCGACATCATGGCAGATCTGATGCTGGACGGGGTCGACAATATTCACGCCGATTTCAGGGTCGAGGCCTCGTTGTAATCCGAACCGCCAGCGATTGGCAGCGGTTGATTACTTGGCCACAGCCACCGCGCTCATGCATTGTCGGCCATCTGGTCCGCGCACCCACAAATCTGGGCCGTTCCGACAAAGTGTAGCGGTTTCAAAATGCATCAAAGGCGATGAAGCACGGAAAGAAAACTCAGCCAATGGACCCATCAATTCAAGCGCCATCAGCGTCAAATGCTGGGCAAGCAACGGGCCATGCACGACCAACCCGTCATAGCCTTCGACATCACGGGCATAATCCAGATCATAGTGAATGCGATGCCCGTTAAACGTCAGCGCCGAATAGCGAAACAGCAGGGTGGAATTGAACGTAACATCCCGCCAATCGGTTTCGTCTGTGCGCGCTTGTGGAGGAACGGGTTTGGGTGCATCCGGTGATGGATCTTGGCGATAAACCAAATCCTGCCATTCGCTAATGCATAGGGTATCGCCCTGACGAAACTCATGGCGCAGGTTGACAAACCCCAATGGTCCGCTGCGCCCGGATTTATGCGTTGCTTTTTCCACAACCGAATGACGTGCGGCTGCGCGCCCGGCAATCAAAGGTGCATCAAAAGTCAGTCGCCCCCCGGCCCACATACGACGCGGAAAACCCATATCCGGGATCAGCCCGCCAGCCTGTGGATGCCCGTCACGACCCAATTTGGCAGGGGGATGTGGTGTCCAGAAATATATCTGATGAAAAAATGGCGGTAATTCAGACCCATCAACGATGTCTGCCGTCACCCCCAACGCCGTCTGAAGCGCAGCCCCACGGGCTGGATCCATCACGTCGATTTGGTTTTCGCTGGTTACTGAAGTTGCTTTCATGGCACAAACTGTAAAGCCACCCATCCCAAAGGACAATCACTGATGCGTATCAATTCTCTGGACCATCTGGTGCTGACCGTGACTGATTTAGAGGCAACGAAAGCGTTCTACACCGATATTCTGGGAATGACCGTTGAAACCTTCCAACCAACAGATGGCACCACCCGAACCGCGTTGAAATTTGGGCAGCAAAAGATCAACCTGCATGTCCAGGGATCTGAATTTGAACCCAAAGCCAAACGGCCTATCCCCGGTTCCGCCGATCTGTGTTTTCTGACGCAGGAACCGATCGAAGCATGGCAGGCCCACTTGAACAAACACGGGATCACCATAGAACAAGGCCCAGTCAAACGCACCGGAGCCACTGGTCCGATCCTGTCACTGTATTTGCGAGATCCCGACGGAAATCTGGTGGAAATCGGCGTGGCGCAATCGGGAAAACTGCTTAACGTACTTGCGCACCAATAATAGACGTCGGCATTTTTCGACGGATCAGTTCATCTGGGCCGGTCGCAAAATAGGAACCACATTCTGCGGTGCTTTTTTTCCGTTCATCGCGGGCGGTCTTGGCCCGCCTGTCGCCCAATCCAGCAACTCTACCGTATGCACAATTGGCACCTCGGTGCCTGATCCGATCTGCATCATGCAGCCGATGTTTCCAGCGGCGATCACGTCCGGTGATTTGGCCTCAAGCGTTTGCACTTTGCGCGCTTTCAGCTTTTTGGAAATCTCGGGCTGCATCAGATTATAGGTTCCGGCAGA
>JAHRVZ010000135.1 GCA_019090405.1 Paracoccaceae bacterium | reverse complement strand
GAAATGGCGCAATTGCGCGGCATAGGTCTGTCTGGCCAAATGCACGGCGCGACGCTGGTTGACGACACTGGCGATGTCCTGCGCCCCTGTATGCTTTGGAACGATACGCGCAGTTATAAGCAGGCGGCTTGGATGGACGCGATCCCTGATTTTCGCGAAATCTCGGGCAATATCGTGTTTCCCGGTTTCACAGCACCTAAGGTGCTTTGGGTCGCTGAAAATGAACCCGAAATCTTTGCGCAAATCGCCAAAGTTTTACTGCCAAAGGATTACCTGTCTTTTTGGCTGACTGGCAATGCAGTGTCGGACATGTCTGACAGTTCAGGAACGGCCTGGGTGGATGTTGGCGCGCGCGCATGGTCTGACAGATTGCTTGATCTGTCGGGTATGCGTCGCGACCAGATGCCCGACCTGATAGAAGGCACCGATGTGGCCGGCACCCTGCGTGCAGATCTTGCGGCTGAACTGGGCCTTCCCAAAGGCGTCAGCGTTATCGCCGGTGGTGGCGACAATGCGGTGGCCGCCTGCGGTGTTGGTGCGCTTGGCGAAGGCGACGGGTTTGTGTCGCTTGGCACGTCTGGCGTGCTGCTTGCGGCGCGGGACGGATTTGCCGCCAGCCCGCAAACTGCGGTGCACACGTTCTGTCATGCGATCCCGAATGCGTGGTATCAAATGGGTGTCATTCTGGCGGCCACAGACAGTCTTAACTGGCTTTCCGGTATTGTCGGTCAATCCCCCGCAGACCTGACCGCGGAACTGGGCGATACTATCGGCAAGCCCGGAACATTGCATTTCCTGCCCTACCTTTCGGGGGAGCGCACGCCGCATAATGACAGCGCCATTCGCGGCGCTTTCACTGGTCTGGATATTTCCAGCACCAGAGCCGACATGACACGCGCCGTTTTGGAAGGTGTCAGTTTCGCGCTGCGTGACAATCTGGACGCTCTCAGATCCACCGGAGCCAACCTGACTCGTGTTCTGGCTATTGGCGGTGGGGCGAAGTCGCGTTATTGGGTCGAACTGATTGCAACGGTGTTAAACCTGCCCATAGACCTGCCCGAACAAGGCGAATTTGGTGCCGCTCTTGGCGCCGCAAGGCTTGCCATTTGCGGCGTGACCGGGGCACCTCTGGCAGACGTGATGACCAAACCTGCCATCGCTAAAACCATTCACCCACGCAACGATTTGACCGCTGCCTATGACACCTCTTACGGTAAATTCGCCGCCCTTTACCCAGCATTGAAAGGCACAACATGACACCGTTTTTCGAAGGCATCCCTCCTGTTTCCTTTGAGGGGCCAGACAGCACTAACCCATTGGCCTATCGCCACTATAACCCTGACGAAATCGTCTTGGGAAAACCCATGAAGGACCATCTGCGGTTTTCCGTCGCCTATTGGCATTCATTTGCCTGGGAAGGTGGCGACCCGTTTGGAGCGCATACGTTTGAACGCCCATGGCATCCACAAGACAGCATGGAACGCGCCAAAATCAAGGCGGATGCGGCGTTTGATATGTTCGATATTCTTGGCCAGCCCTATTTCTGCTGGCATGATGCCGACATCCGGCCCGAAGGCGACAGCTTTGCGGACTCCCTTAGTAATCTTGAGGAAATCATCGACTATTTCGGCGAAAAAATGGCGACCCGCGACGTAAAACTGCTTTGGGGCACCGCCAATATGTTCAGCCATCGCCGCTGGATGGGCGGCGCCGCAACCAACCCAGACCCCGAGGTGTTTGCCTATTCCGCCGCAACGGTAAAGGCCTGCATGGACGCCACGATGAAGCTTGGCGGGCAGAATTATGTGCTTTGGGGTGGTCGAGAAGGCTATGAAACGCTGCTGAACACCGACATGAGCCGCGAATTGGATCACATGGGCCGGTTCCTGAACATGGTTGTTGATTACAAACACAAAATTGGCTTTGAAGGCACCATTCTGGTCGAACCCAAACCACAGGAACCATCCAAACATCAATACGATTATGATGCGGCCACCTGTTTTGGCTTTTTGCAAAAATACGGCTTGGAAAAAGAGGTGAAACTGAACCTTGAACAAGGTCACGCCATTCTGGCGGGCCATAGCTTTGAGCATGAACTGGCGACGGCTTCGGCCCTTGGGGTGCTTGGGTCAATCGACATGAACCGCAATGATTATCAGTCAGGTTGGGACACAGACCAGTTTCCGAATAACGTCCCCGAAGTTGCGCTGGCCTATTACCACATTCTTAAAGCTGGTGGTCTAGGTAAGGGTGGTACCAACTTTGACGCCAAATTGCGTCGCCAGTCACTGGACCCTGTTGATTTGATTGCCAGCCATGTGGGCGGTATGGATGTCTGTGCCCGCGGCCTAACGGCGGCGGCGGCCATGGTCGAGGATGGAGGGCTAAAGAACGCGTTGACTGAACGCTATTCCGGCTGGGATACCAAGGGCGCGCAGCAGATGCTGGACAGTGACTTTGACACGATCTTTGCCAGCGTTCTATCGGGTGAAATTGCACCGCAGCCACGGTCAGGCCGTCAGGAAAGGCTGGAAAACTACGTCAATCGTTTTGTCTGACATTGTTGCCTTATCAGATCATCGCGCGGTAAAAACCCGATTGCCGACAACGCTAGTTCGCCTATCACCGGATGGTAAAACGTGAAAAAACTGATCATCTTACTGACCCTTTTCTTGCCAGCGATTGGCAATGCGGCAGAATTGCCTGCGCCAGACGCAGTCTTTCCTGCGATAAATCCGAACGCGGCGCGTCTGGGGCAATTGCTGTTCTTTGATCCGATCCTAAGCGGCAGCAAAACGGTTTCATGTGCCACCTGTCACCATCCGCGAATGGCGACGGGGGATGGGGTGTCTTTGGGGTTGGGCGATGGTGGATCAGGGATTGGACCTGACCGGGTTGTTGGCACAAAAAACGTGCCAGAGCAGCGGATTCCACGCAACTCACCGGCGCTTTTCAACCTTGGGGCCGCTGAATTCACAAGCTTTTTCCACGATGGGCGATTGCAAGTAGATGCAAGCCGACCTTCTGGCATTCGTACTCCGTTGGGCCAGGACATGGTGCAAGGGTTTGCATCGGCATTGTCCGCGCAGGCAATGTTTCCGGTCCTGTCAGGTGATGAAATGGCTGGCCATTATTCAGAAAACGATGTTGCCCAAGCCACACGGCAAGGGTTCATAACCGGGCCTGATGGCGTCTGGTCGATCCTGACCACGCGGGTTGGCAGCATCCCCGCCTATCGCGCGGCATTTACAGACCTAATCGGCGACCGGGACATCGCATTTACCGATATTTCAGATATGATCGCCGCCTTTGTCGCCCACGAATGGCGCGCTGATAACAGTGCGTTTGATGCGTATTTACGTGATGGAACTGCACTGCCTGACCCCGCAATGCGCGGCATGGAGCTGTTCTATGGCAAGGCGGGGTGTTCTGGCTGCCATTCCGGTCAGTTGCAAACGGACCATGGTTTTCATGCGATTGCGATGCCTCAAATCGGCCCCGGCAAAGCCGCCCGGTTCGAACGTCACAACCGGGACAAGGGGCGGATGCGGGTCACTGGCGATATGGCTGACGCCTATCGGTTCCGCACGCCATCGCTGCGCAATATCACGCAGACCGCGCCATATGGGCATGCGGGGGCATACGCCACACTGGAAGGCGTCGTTCGACATCATCTGGACCCTGTCGCGGGGTTGTATGCCTATGATCCCAAACAGGCCGTTTTGCCAAACCTTCCGGGTGCTGCGGATTTCAATATTCTGGCTCAGCCCGCTGAAATCGCGGCCATTGCGG
>JAHRVZ010000134.1 GCA_019090405.1 Paracoccaceae bacterium | reverse complement strand
TGGTGGCACAGCACTATCAATCCATGCTTGGGTTTTATGGTGCGGATCTTGGCCTGCGCGTTGCGCGTAAACATCTGGGTTGGTACATGGGACATGCCGGTACCAGAGCGCATCTGCGCCGGTTGGTGTTGACAGAACGCGACCCCGCGGTGGTTTTGCGGCTATTGCCGGACGCACTGGCCGCAACCGCGCAGGAGGCCGCATGATCAAAGACACCAACCTTTGGACGTCTTTGCCAATTCCGGCGTTTCTGATTGATGCCGAAAATCGCATCATCGACGCCAATTCAGCGGGCGAAGGATTTTTGAACGCCTCAGCCAAATCAGTCACCGGCAACCCGATCTGGGACATGATTGCCGTTGACGCTCCGATTGAAAAGGCATTTGCCCGCGCGCGCCGGAACGGGACACCATTGTTTGTCAACGACATCGACGTCGGCCCCGGCAATCGCCCGCCATTGCAATGTGCACTGCAAATTGCGCCGCTGAATGGCCATCCGGGCGAGATGATCGTGATGATTTCCCCAAGCGAGCTTGCCGGCAGGATCACGCAGAGCAATTCCGTTAAATCAGCGGCGCAATCGGCGATCGGGATGGCGGAAATGCTTGCTCATGAAATCAAAAATCCGCTTGCGGGGATCACCGGGGCAGCACAGTTGCTGGCGATGAACCTTGCAGGCGAAGACCTTGAACTAACTGATTTAATCGTGGGTGAGTGCCGCCGTATCGTAAAACTTCTGGAACAGGTCGATCAGTTTGGAAACCTAAGCCCGCCCGAGCGAACGCCGGTCAATGTCCACGATATACTGGACCGCGCGCGCCGCTCTGCAAGGCTTGGCTTTGGGGCAGACATGCGGATCATCGAGGATTACGATCCGTCGCTGCCAATGACGTTTGGAGACCCGGATCAACTGTTGCAGGTGGTGCTGAACCTTCTCAGGAATGCGTCAGAAGCGGCGGGGTCAAAAGGTGGTACCATCCGCATTCATACCTATTTTGAACACTCATTCAGGTTGCGGCGCAGTGATGGCACCGGCCAGTCTTTGCCGCTTCAGATCGAGATAATTGATGATGGGCCCGGTCTGCCGGACAAAATCAAGGATGATGTATTTGACGCCTTTGTTTCGGGACGTGAAAACGGCACCGGGCTGGGGTTGGCTTTGGTCAGCAAGATCGTGTCGGAACATGACGGTTGGATTTCGGTCACATCGGTCCCCGGTCGCACCGTGTTTCGTCTGTCGCTGCCGCGTGTTCCCCGTGAAATCAACAAAACCCCTGCTAACAAGGAGACCACCTGATGGATGGTACAGTTCTGGTCGCCGACGACGATCGCACAATTCGAACGGTTCTGACACAGGCTCTGACCCGGGCAGGGTGCAAAGTGCATGCCACCAGCTCGCTGACGACCTTGATGCGCTGGGTGGCCGAGGGTAAGGGCGATGTGGTCATTTCCGACGTCGTGATGCCGGATGGAAACGGCTTGGAAATGTTGCCGCGCATTGCGCAGGATCGACCTGGATTACCGGTGATTGTCATTTCGGCGCAAAACACCATTATGACAGCCATTCAGGCCGCCGAGGCCGAAGCCTATGATTATCTTCCCAAACCGTTTGATTTGCCGGACCTGATGAAACGCACGGCGCGCGCGCTTGAGGTCAGCCAGCGCGCGCCGACTGTTGCGCGCAAGGATGTAAATGACCGCCCCGATGAATTGCCATTGGTTGGGCGAACACAGATTATGCAATCGCTTTATCGACTGGTCGCGCGGGTGATGAATACCGATTTGCCAGTCCTGATTTCAGGTGAAAGCGGCACGGGTAAGTCATTGATAGCACGTGCTATTCACGACTTATCAGACCGCCGAAATTTACCCTTTGTAACAGTCACTGGCGCGGATCTTCACAATCTTGAAGGCCCAGCCAAAGTGCTGGCCAAGGCGCGCGGCGGAACGATACTGATTGATGAAATCGCAAATATAGACGATGAAATTCAGGCGCGTATTGTGCGTATGATTGATGCACCGGGCGATAACTCACCGCGTTTCATGGCCACCAGCCAGCGCAATCTGACCAGCGCGATGGAGCAGGGCGAAATACGTCAGGATTTGTTTTACCGGCTTGGCGGGGCAAATATACATGTGCCTGCGCTGCGCGAACGGGTGGATGATATTCCGCTTTTGGCGGAACACTTTTTGCTTCGCGCCGAGCGCGACGAGGCACCGATGCGCCGACTTGGGCCTGAGGCCGCCGAATTGTTCCGGGCCTATAGCTGGCCGGGTAACGTCCGTCAGTTGGAAAACGCGGTGCGCCGATTGGTGCTGACCAGTCGCTCCGAGGAAATCTCGCGCGCTGAAGTCGAATCGGTTTTGGGCAATCAACCGGATGTAGAGCCGACGCTGGGTGGTGGTGAGTCTGAAAAACTTGCCGCTTCGGTGGCGCGTCACCTGCGCCGGTACTTTGATTTACACGGCAATATGCTGCCGCCTCCGGGGGTTTACGCGCGAATCCTGCGTGAACTGGAAATTCCGCTTATTGAAATATCTTTGGACGCAACTGGGGGCAATCAGGCCAAATGCGCCGAGCTTTTAGGAATAAATCGCAATACCTTGCGAAAAAAGATTACAGAATTGGATATTCAAGTTACGCGCCGACGAAAATTGATGTAATTAGGACACAGAAGCGTGGCGATCCGCTGTCAATATCGGGGGATGACCACGATATATGGCGGTTCGTCGTGCAAGCGACACATCAAGATGAGGATTGCGGGTGCTTTCCCGAACACAGAGTGGAAATTTTCCGGCGCTGCTAGAATGGCGCAAAACTCGACGGGCGAAAAATACCGCCACGTTGAGTTTGGTTCTGCTTGGGCCAGCGCTTGCTATTGCCACCTTCCTTGTCCTTGGCCCGTTTGATCAAAACGCTTCTGCACCGACATTGCGGTTCATCATGTTGGCCGATCTGGTCTATATTCTGGTCGTTGCGGCACTGGTTTTGGGGCAGGTTGCGCGACTGATCGCTGCACGTCGCGCGCAAAGCGCCGGGTCGCGGCTGCACCTGCGTCTGATTGGTGTTTTCGCGCTTTTGGCGCTTATTCCAACGGTTATCGTGGCAATATTTGCCGCTCTGACGGTCAATATCGGTCTGGAAGGCTGGTTTTCTGAACGGGTGCGTCAGGTTGTAGGTACATCGCTTGCAGCGGCAGAGGCCTATGAAAGCGAACAATATGATGCCTTGGCAGAAGATGCCGAGACATTGGCAGAGTTTTTGAACGCCAACCGGTCGCTGGTATTATACATGAGCGATGCCGAAGTTCGCCATGTTTTGGTTCAGGGTCAATCCCAGATCCAACGCGGTCTGCGCGAGGCGTATATCATTGATGGAACAGGGGAAATCCGCGCGCGTGGCGAACGGTCATATTTGTTCAATTTTGAACCACCCTCGGATGCAAGTCTGCTGGATGCCAGCGACGACGGTCTGCAGATCATTCAGGATTGGGATGACAACGAATATCGTGCGCTTGTGCGGCTGGATGCGTTTCCGGACCGGTTTTTATACCTCACCAGAAGCGTCGATGGCAAAATACTGAACCTGCTGGATGAAACACAGGAAACAGCACGCCTGTATCAGCAGCTTGAGCGCGAAAGAGGCCGGATTTTGTTTGAATTCGGCCTGCTTTATCTGGGCTTTGCGTTGATACTGATACTGGCAGCGATTTGGCTGGCCATGTGGTTTGCCGAACGATTGTCGCGACCAGTTGGCCGTTTGACCGAAGCCGCGCAAACTGTCGGGACCGGTAATCTGGATGTTCAGGTTCTGGAAGAAAAAGGCGATGATGAAATTGCTCTTTTAGGTAAGTATTTCAACCAGATGACCCGCGAACTTAAAGCGCAACGAGAAACCCTTTTGAACAATACACTACAGATCGAGCGGCGGCGCCGATTGTTTGATTCGGTCCTGTCTTCGGTAATTTCTGGCGTCGTCGGATTGGACCCGGATGGGCGCGTGACATTTGTAAACAAATCCGCAGAACGGTTGCTGGATTGGTCGGGGGACGAACATTCACTGGCTCTTGGGGTTGCTGTGCCAGAATTCGGGCCGTTGTTTGATGCCCTAAAAAACGGACATACCGGAGTGTCCCATGGCGAGGTCAAGGTTTCGCGTCAGGGACGGCTTGAAAACCTGTTGGTCAGGATGGCCACGCGGGTCGAGGTAGACGGCAGCCTTGAAGGTTATGTTGTGACATTTGAGGATGTTACCGACCTTGTCAGCGCGCAACGCATGGCGGCTTGGGGCGATGTCGCCCGTCGGATAGCCCATGAAATCAAGAACCCTCTGACACCCATTCAGCTTAGCGCTGAGCGGATCAAACGAAAATTTGCGCCAATGGTCGGCGAGGATCGTCAGAAACTTGAGGACATGACCGATGTTATTATCCGCCAAACCAATGACCTGCGCCGCATTGTTGATGAGTTTTCCAAATTTGCACGGATGCCGGAACCAGAACGGCGCACCGAAGATCTGACCAAACTGGTAGCAGATGCGGTTTTGCTGCAGCAAACAGGCCAGCCCGATGTGAATATCGTGGCCGATTTACCCGACGCCGGACTGATGGTTGAAGTTGATGCGACCATGATGTCTCAGGCTTTGACAAATTTGATCAAGAATGCCGGAGAAGCCATTGAAACATATAAATATAAAAATCCGGACTATGATTTTGGCGCGCAAATTCAGGTCACTTTGAAATCAGATAACGACAGTTGCGTTATCACCATTGCAGACAACGGTATTGGTCTTCCCGAAGACCGCGCGCGGCTGTTTGAACCCTACGTTACCACCCGCAGTGAAGGGACCGGACTGGGATTGCCGATCGTCAAAAAAATCATCGAAGAGCACGGCGGCAGCCTTGTTCTACAGGACGCGCCGGTATTTGTCGGACAAGACCGATATGGCGCAATGGCGGTGATCCGTCTTCCGTCCGTTTTCACACCTACGACTTTAACGCCCACGACCACAAAAGAGCAGGAAGAGCAGGATTGATATGAGTGATATTCTAATTGTCGACGATGAACGTGATATTCGGGAATTGGTATCAGATATTCTTGAAGACGAAGGCTATGCGACCCGGTTGGTTGGCAATTCCGATGATTGTATGGCAGCCATAGATCAGGAACCTCCGGCGCTGTTGATCCTGGATATCTGGCTGAAAGACAGTCAGATGGATGGAATCGACATTCTAAAGGCGGTAAAGCGCGATAATCCTGATGTTCCTGTGGTTATCATTTCTGGTCACGGCAACATTGAAATCGCGGTCGCCGCGATTAAGCAAGGCGCGTATGATTTTATTGAAAAGCCTTTTAATATTGACCAGCTAATGGTGGTTGTGCGCCGCGCGATGGAGGCATCTCGTCTGCGCCGCGAGAACAGTTCGCTAAAGCGGCGCGATGTGTCGGGTGCGGATATGGTTGGAACAAGTGGTGCGTTCCGAACTCTTATCAGCAATCTGGACAAGGTGACCAAATCAAATGGGCGGGTTATGTTAACCGGGCCAGCCGGAGCAGGTAAAGAAATCGCTGCGCGCTATGTTCACTCAAACTCAAACCGCGCGGCAGCTCCGTTTGTGACTGTGAACTGTGCCGGTGTCGCACCCGAAAACCTGGAAGAGGTGCTCTTTGGTCGCGAATCCGCCGAGCGCGGAGTAGAACCGGGATTGTTGGAAGAGGCCCATGGCGGTGTGGTTTATTTTGACGAAGTGGCCGACATGCCTGTGGGAACCCAATCCAAAATTCTGAGAGTTCTGGTGGATCAGCAGTTTCAGCGGGTCGGCGGAAGTGATCGCGTTCGCGTGGATTTGCGGGTTATTTCCAGCACAAACAAAGATCTGGAAGCCGAAATCGCGGAAAAACGCTTTCGCGAGGAATTGTATCATCGCCTGAATGTGGTGCCAATCGCGGTGCCATCGCTGGAAGAACGACGCGAAGATATTCCGATGCTGGCCGAGAATTTTATTGCAGCATGCAATGAAAATCAGGGTTTGCCGCTGCGTACGGTCAGCGATGAGGCGATTGCGCTTATGCAGACGATGATCTGGCCGGGCAATGTGCGCCAGCTTAAAAACCTGATCGAACGGGTTTTGATCCTTGGCGATGGCAGCGGCCCGATCGAGGCCCGCGAATTGCCTGCCGAAGAAGAATCCAGTGATGAAAATGGACGCGTGGTTCTGTCAGGTTCCTTGGCGACAATGCCACTGCGCGAGGCACGCGAGGCGTTTGAGCGAGAGTATTTGCTGACCCAGATCAACCGGTTTGGCGGCAATATCAGCCGCACAGCGTCCTTTGTTGGCATGGAACGCAGTGCATTGCACCGCAAACTGAAATCACTGGGCGTTGTCACGTCGTCAAAATCAGGCGCACGCGTGGCCTACGTGGAAGATGCCAACGAAGAAGCCGAGGCCGTGGAATAGGCGCCCGTCTAGTTCACGATCTGCCATTGGTTGTCATTATAGCGAATGACGCAGGAATTTTGCGTAAGCGTCGGCAATTGTGTTGTCACCTGAGTTGGGACTTTGCCTTTTACACCTTCAGGACAGGCTGGAATGGACACTGGCTGATAGCCTTTGTTGGCCATGCACATATCGACAACGCGGTTGCGTAAATCCAGATTGGTGTCAACGGTGTAAACCCCACCATCCGCCCAATATCCTGGAGTTCTATAGCAATTTCCAGATCCATCGCAGATCGGGTATCCCGGATAAAAGATCGGTGGCCGCTGTCGTATCTGAGTGGAAACCGGTGCATCCTTTAACGCCGTCACCTGGCAATTGGTGGTATCGTTTTGCATTCGGCTGACCGAAACGCCGGGGCGATAATAGATCGACATGGGACCGCAGGCTGCCAGAATCAGCAAGGCTGGAATGATTTTCAGATAGGATGTCATGCGGTTATAGTGCCGCAACAATTGGCCCGTGACAAATAAAATGCTCGGCCGTTCGGAAATTTGGAAAACCCGCAATCTATGGGGCTAAAAAACTGGTTTGCGTTGCATCTTTGTCAGGGTGTGGCACAAAACGCGCGTCCAGCTTGAAGCTGGCGCTCGATTGACGTTGAATGCCAGCCAGACGGAACGCGAAACGCTTTAGGACCAGAGGTCAAATGGCATGAAGGTCATCATTTGCGGCGCTGGACAGGTGGGTTGGCAAATCGCGCGACATTTGTCGGGTGAAAACAACGATGTGACGGTTGTTGACAACAATTCTGATCTGGTGCGCCGGGCCACTGATACGCTGGATGTGCAGGGCATTGCAGGTTTTGCAAGTTATCCAGACGTTCTGGAACAGGCCGGGGCGCATGATGCGGATATGATTATTGCCGCCACCCATTCGGATGAGGTGAACATGGTCACCTGTCAGGTGGCCCATTCCGTGTTCAGCATAAAACGCAAAATCGCAAGGTTACGTTCGCAGTCTTATCTGACGGCGATTTATTCAGATTTGTATCGACGCGATCATCTGCCCATTGATGTGGTTATCAGCCCCGAACGCGAAGTCGCCGCCGCCGCAATGCAACGCCTGTCGGCCCCGGCGGCCTTTGATACGGAAACCTTTATGGATGGGAATGCGCGTTTGCTGGGCATCACCATCGAAGAGGAATGCCCGGTTGTTAACACGCCTTTGCGTCAGCTGACCGATCTGTTTTCGACCCTGCGCGCCATTGTTGTTGGCGTGCGCCGTCAGGGTAGTTTGTTTGCGCCAGAGTCCGGGGATCAGTTGTTAGTTGGTGATTCCTGTTATGTGTTTACCCACGTCGAAGACATTTCCCGGACCATGGAAATATTTGGCAAGGTCCAGAAGAAACAGGAACGTGTTGTCATCGTTGGGGGCGGCAATGTCGGTTTGACCGTGGCCCAGGAACTGGAAGCCCGCGAAGGTCGCACCCGTGCCAAGATGATTGAACGCGACCGCGAATGTGCGGAACGCGCCGCCGAAGCGCTGGAGCGGACCATTGTTCTTAACGGTGACGGGCTGGATTCGGTATTGCTGAAAGAGGCCGGAATCAATCGCGCTGATGCGATGCTGGCGGTGACGGATGATGACAAAACCAATATGCTGGCTGCGGTGCGGGCCAAGGCCGAAGGCTGCCCGTTGGCCATTGCACTGATCAATGATCCCACTTTGGTGCCGCTTATGGGGCCGTTGGGCATTGATGCCTACATCAACCCGCGTGCCACCACGGTCAGTTCGATCTTGCGCTATATCCGGCAGGGACGGGTGCGCGCGGTCTATTCCATTGGCGACGCTGAGGCCGAAGTGATCGAGGCCGAAGTGTTATCCACATCACCAATGGCCGGACAACGCCTGCGTGACATTGATTTCCCCGAGGGCGTTCTGGTCGGAGGTGTAATGAAAAAGGGTGAATTGCTAAGTCCCGTAGGTGGTCTGCGCATCGAAGAGGGTGACGTCGTCGCCATCTTTGCAATGGCGGATGATGTCCCCGAAGTCGAGCGCCTGTTGCAGGTCTCGATTGATTTTTTCTAGCCATGCGGACGCCGGAAAAACCCGGACTTTTGCTAAACCTGCCCTTGTTCCTGCTGATCTGGGCAGCCTTGGCGTTGTCGATGTTTGCCCCCGCCGCCTTTGCGCTGGTTCAGGGTGACACAGACTCCGCGCAATCATTTTTGTTTGCCGGGGCAGGTGGGCTGGTCGCAATCACCCTGATTGCCCTGGCCCGAGGCGGCAAGGCTCCGCGATATGGAACGCTTGGTCAACTGCTGGCGTTATTGGGGACGTTTTCAGTGTTACCGGCGTATCTGGCGGTTCCGTTTCATGACGTTTTGCAATCCACCCGATTTCTTAACGTCTATTTCGATATGGTCAGCTCTATCACCACGACCGGGGCCAACCTGTTTGATGATCCGTCCCGCCTGAACGCTACGTTGCACCTGTGGCGTGCACAGGTCGGTTGGATGGGGGGCATGTTGATGTGGATTGCGGCTTCGGCGATCCTGGCGCCTTTGTCGCTTGGAGGGTTTGAAGTCACCGCGCGCGCGCACCCTGGCCGGTCCGCAGGAGGAGGGTCAACACGCTCTGAAGGGTACGAGCCGCGATTGCGGTTGTTGCGGATCACCGCAACATTGGCGCCGGTCTATATAGGACTGACGATGGTCGTCTGGGTTTTGCTGATGATTGCAGGCGAAAAATCACTGGTTGGGCTTAGTCACGCGATGTCGGTTATGGCGACTTCGGGCATATCGCCAGTGGGTGGCGTGCAAAATGGCGCTGCAGGTCAAACCGGCGAGATCATTCTGTTTTTGTTCATGTTTTTCGCACTATCCCGCCTGACATTTTCCAATGATACGGCGACGACAGGCTTTAGCCGCCTTGATAAGGATCCGGAATTCCGCCTTGGCCTGTTGCTTGTGCTGGGGATTCCAGTTCTGTTGTTCGTTCGCCATTGGCTGGCTTCGTTCGAGTTTGACGCGGCGGAAAACATGTCGCTGGCGCTGCACGCGTTCTGGGGCAGCATGTTTACGGTGATGTCATTTCTGACCACAACCGGTTTTGTCAGCGCGGATTGGGCCGAAGCCCAACAATGGTCGGGCTTGGGCACGCCGGGGCTTATACTGATGGGGCTGGCGCTGATTGGTGGTGGTGTGGCGACCACTGCGGGTGGGGTAAAATTGCTGCGGGTTTATGCGCTGTATCTGAATGGATATCGTGAAATCGACCGGCTTGTGCACCCGTCATCTGTCAGCGGTGCGATTGGTGGCAACAAACGCATTCAGCGCAATGGAGCCTTTATTGCATGGATATTCTTCATGATGTTTGCCCTGTCACTGGCGTTGGTGGCGGTGGTTCTTGCAGCATTTGGTGTTTCATTTGATCAGGCGATCGTTCTAAGTATTGCGACACTGTCCACAACCGGACCGCTGATCCAGGTGGCGGCGGAAACCCCGGTCCGGTTGGTAGAACTGGGCGGCTGGACCAAGGGGATTTTATGCGCCGCAATGATCCTTGGACGGTTGGAAACGCTTGCAATTATCGCACTTTTGACGCCTGATCTATGGCGTAGGTGATGTGTTAATTGGACCTTTGCTGCGCTGGATTGTTTTTTTGGCTGGAATCTATGCGATCCACACGACATAATCACTTTTAATGAGCGCGTTGAGCCGCAGCGCGATACAAGAACAAAAGCGAGATTTGAAAAATGGCTTCGGACAGACAGAATTTACAGGACGCTTTCCTTAATCATGTACGCAAAACTAAGGTTCCGGTGACGATATTCCTGATCAACGGAGTGAAATTGCAGGGTGTGATTACCTGGTTTGACAACTTTTGTGTGTTGTTGCGCCGCGATGGTCAGTCGCAACTGGTGTATAAACACGCGATTTCGACGATTATGCCATCGCAACCGATTTCTCTGTATGAGGGCGAAGACGCCTCTTGATGGAACATGACAGGAAGCTGACCCGCGCATGGGTGCTGCATCCCGACATAAAATCCGACCAGCACCGCCGCCCGGCCGAACCAGCACTTGCCGAGGCTATTGCGCTGGCGGCTGCTTTGTCTGATCTCGAAGTCGTTGGCGGCGATATTGTTCGCCTGCCCAAAGCCCATGCCGGGATGTTGTTTGGCAAAGGCAAGATCCAAGAGGTCGCCGGGTGGCTGCATGACAATGAGGTCGAACTGGTGCTGATTGACGGCATTGTTTCCCCGGTTCAGCAGCGAAACCT
>JAHRVZ010000133.1 GCA_019090405.1 Paracoccaceae bacterium | reverse complement strand
ATGTGGGATCATGGACGATCATGAAATCCACGCCGGTTGATCGTGCAAAAGCGGCTTGGCTGTATGGTCAGTTTGTGACCTCTAAAACAGTTGACGTTCAAAAGTCCCATGCTGGTCTGACGTTCATTCGTGAATCGACGATTCAACATGATAGCTTTACCGAGCGGGCGCCAAAACTGGGTGGGTTGATTGAGTTCTATCGTTCGCCAGCCCGCGTTCAGTGGTCACCAACCGGTACCAACGTCCCTGACTATCCTAAGCTGGCTCAGCTGTGGTGGCAGAACATCGGCGACGCAATGTCCGGTGCAAAAACACCACAAGAAGCGCTGGATAGTCTCTGTGCCGATCAGGAAAAGGTTCTGATCCGTCTGGAACGTGCCGGTGTTCAGGGCGACATCGGTCCGAAAATGAACGACGAGATGGACCCAGAGCATTGGTTGTCACAGCCCGGTTCGCCCAAGGCGAAACTGGCCAATGAAGATGAAGAACCAAAAACGATCGCTTATGACGAGCTGATCAAATCCTGGAACTAATCATTCCTTGCCGGGGCTGTCATGGCCCCGGCATCACCTGTCCCAATGCGGCGGGTGGCGGCCGTAATCTGAACAGAAGAGTCTGGATACCGAAGCCGAGCCTTTTGCAACTCAATCATTGTTTGGCTCAAGGGTTACTTGACCTCAGAAATCCAATGATCTAGGACATGAATCTGTTGCGCGGGCGTTGTGTAATGGTAAGACCTCAGCCTTCCAAGCTGATGATGCGGGTTCGATTCCCGCCGCCCGCTCCAATAAGCAGTCTCCTTCATTTGTAAAAATTGCCGAGCATCGGGCGTGGATATTTTATGTCTGGTTAATGGCTTGATGCTGCGCGCTGTCGATACTATCTGACGCCTTGACCCGGGGCACCAGCGGGGGCATGAAACGACGCCGGATTCGTCAGATTTTGTGCTGCGTTGGCAAGGGCGATCAAAGGACACTGCATGACCCAATCAAATACCGCTGCAAACACCCAAGACGTTGCCAAATCGACACCTCCGGGGGCCAAAGAAGAGCGACAGCGCTCAAAGAAACTTGGTGGTTTGCGCGCTCTTTGGCCGTTTATGGCTCCGTATCGTGGGCTGATTATTGCCGCAATAATGGCGCTTGTTCTGACGGCGGCTGTGTCGCTGACATTGCCTTTGGCGGTGCGCCGTGTGGTTGATAACTTTCGTATCGCAGATGGAGTGATACTGGATCAGTATTTCCTTGCAGCGCTGGGGATTGCCGGTCTTTTGGCTGTGGGAACCGGGCTGCGATACGCTTTGGTAACGCGGTTGGGCGAACGGGTGGTTGCGGATATTCGCAAGGCGGTGTTTGATCGCGTCATTGGAATGAGCCCCGCGTTTTTTGAAAAAATACTTTCAGGTGAAGTGCTTAGCCGGATCACCACCGACACCACACTGATTCAATCGGTGCTTGGGTCGTCAGTTTCCATCGCCTTGCGGAATTTTCTGATTTTCATTGGTGGTCTGGTGCTAATGCTGCTGACCTCAACCAAATTGGCCATGCTGGTGCTGCTGATTGTGCCCGTTGTTGTGGTGCCGATTTTGGTGTTGGGGCGGCGATTGCGCACTCTGAGCCGGGAAAATCAGGACTGGATTGCCGCCTCGTCAGGCAATGCAGGCGAGGCATTGACGGCTGTGCAGACTGTGCAGGCCTTTACCCATGAAAACGACAGCCGGGCGCAATTTGCCGATATGACTGAAAAGTCATTTGATGTGTCCCAAATCCGAATTCGTACACGCGCAATCATGACGGTCATTGTGATTTTCCTTGTCTTCAGCGGCATCGTTGGGGTGTTGTGGATGGGTGCGGTGGATGTGCGTGACGGGTTGATGACGGAAGGGACATTGGTTCAGTTTGTGATCTATGCGGTGCTGGTGGCCGGTTCGGTCGCTGCGTTGTCAGAGATCTGGGGCGAATTGCAGCGTGCTGCCGGAGCGACTGAGCGGCTTGTCGAGTTGTTGCACACGATTGACCCGGTGCAGGATGTCAAAACCCCCGCGCTTCTGACAAAGCAGGTCAAAGGTGAGTTGCGTTTGGACAATGTGACCTTTCGCTATCCGGCACGACCCGAAACTGTGGCTTTGGATGGGATTACGCTGACAATCTTGCCGGGGGAAACGGTGGCTTTTGTTGGCCCTTCGGGTGCTGGCAAAACAACGATTGTTCAGATGATTTTGCGGTTTTATGACCCTGATTCAGGGCAGGTTCTGTTGGATGGCGTGGCCTTGGAAAAACTCGCGCGTGATGATTTTCGTCGCTTTATGGCTTTGGTGCCGCAAGACCCGGTGATCTTTGCCGCCTCAGCGCGTGAAAACATCCGGTTTGGTCGTCCCGAGGCCAGCGACGCCGAGGTCGAAGCGGCCGCAAAGGCAGCAGCAGCACATGACTTTATCATTGCCTTGCCGCAAGGCTATGACAGTTATGTTGGCGAACGCGGTGCTATGTTGTCGGGCGGTCAGAAACAGCGCATCGCCATCGCGCGCGCCATTCTACGCGACGCTCCGGTGTTGCTGTTGGACGAAGCCACCAGCGCGCTGGATGCCGAAAGCGAACGGGCGGTGCAGCACGCGGTTGACGAGCTTAGTGCCGGGCGTACCACGCTGATTGTCGCGCATCGGCTGGCAACAGTGAAAAAGGCCGACCGGATAGTGGTGATGGAACAGGGCAAAATTGTTGCCACTGGCACCCACGAAGAATTGGTCAGCCAAGGGGGGCTTTATGCCCGCCTTGCCCGTCTGCAGTTCACTGACGGTTTTGACGCTGGATAAGTTGCTGTCAGAATGAGGCCCGAATGGGCCACGACATTTTTAGGCATTTTCGCAGAAAATGCGGCTGGCGTCCTCTGGTCCAGTCCTATTCGGCTTACGGTTGACTTGCGCTAGAGCGGATTTCCTAGCATCTTGTTTTGTAGGGAAACCATAAGCCTATAAATCGGGCAATCAGGGAGGACGCGATAATGTCTATCGCAAATTTGGCGGATCGCAACGCGATCGAGAACGAAATGCCGTGGGGAAAGCGGAAAGTTCCAACGACACTTTATCAAATGTTAGCAGAAACAGCGGCAAGTCACCCCGAACGAAAAGCGGTTACATTCCAGCTTTTGTCGGGACCGAAAGATAAGGACGAAACATTTAACTGGGTCGAATTGTTGGAAAAAACCACACAGGCGGCAAATTTGTTTCGCGCGCTTGGGGTTGGTGAAACCGATGTTGTGGCCTGTGTCTTGCCAAACTGTAACGAAATTGTTTTGACCCTGTTTGGTGGTGCAACTGCCGGTATCGTCAACCCGATCAACCCGTTGCTGGAACCAGAACAGATCGCATCAATCTTGCGTGAAACCAACGCAAAGGTTGTAGTGACGCTCAAGTCATTCCCAAAGTCGGATCTGGCGCAAAACGTGGCCGAAGCTGTGCGCCATGCCCCAAACGTCAATACCGTTCTCGAGGTTGACCTGAACCGCTATTTGACGCCCCCCAAGTCCTGGATCGTCCCCTTGTTGCGCCCCAAAATGGAAGGCGATCTGACGGCGGATTATCTGAACTTTGACAAAGAGCTGAACAAACAACCCAAGGCGCTGACATTTTCGGCGGGTACTGTTGATCGGGTGGCGTTCTTTTTCCACACGGGCGGCACCACGGGCATGCCGAAGGTGGCTCAGCATACATATTCGGGTGTGGTCTATAATGGCTGGGTCGGTGGCCAGTTGATGATAACTGAAAAAGACATCATCATGTGTCCGTTGCCTGTGTTCCACGTTATGGCCTGCCACGTGTTCCTGATGGCTGCGGTGTATTGCGGTGCGCAAATAGTCTTGCCCACGCCACAGGGCTATCGCGGCGACGGTTTATTCGAAAATTTCTGGAAGTTGAATGAACGCTATAAAACGACATTCATTGTAAGCGTTCCAACGGCCATCGCCGCCACCATGCAGGTTCCGGTGGATGCCGATATCAGCACTGTCAAAAAGGCGTTTTCCGGGTCTGCACCGCTGTCTCCGGCGTTGTTTCGGCGCTTTGAAGAAACAACAGGCGTGACCATCATCGAAGGTTACGGTCTGACCGAAGCCACCTGCCTTGTCGCCGGGAATCCGGTTGAAGGCGAAAAGAAAATCGGCTCGGTCGGCATTCCGTTCCCCTATTCTGATGTGAAAATCTACAAAGGATCCCCCGATGGGCCGATTGACGCGGCGGTGGATGAAATTGGCGAGATTTGTGTTTCAACTCCCGGTGTTTATGCAGGCCACACTTATACCGAAACCAAAAAGAATGAGGATTTGTTCTATCAAAACAAATACCTGCGCACGGGTGATCTGGGCCGATTGGACGCTGACGGATACTTATGGATCACCGGACGGGCAAAAGACCTGATTATTCGCGGAGGTCACAATATCGACCCCGCCGAGATCGAAGAGGCGTTGCTGGGCCATGAGGCGGTTGGTTTTGCCGGAGCGATTGGGCAGCCGGACAGGCATTCCGGCGAATTGCCTTGTGCCTTTGTCGAATTGGTTGAAGGCGCCAGCGTGACACCGCAAGAGCTGATTAAATATTGCAAAGTGCATGTCCATGAACGCGCGGCGCAACCAAAGCACATTACCATCATGGATGAATTGCCGAAAACTGCTGTCGGCAAAATATTCAAACCGGATTTGCGAAAGAATGCCATTACCCGGGTATTTAATCAGGCGCTTGAAGAGCAAAGCCTGCAGGCGCGCGTGGT
>JAHRVZ010000132.1 GCA_019090405.1 Paracoccaceae bacterium | reverse complement strand
TTCTGCGGCACCTATGTGGTGTTGATCATTGTGGCGGATGTATCCGCCATTCTGGCCAACCCGCGGCTGCGCAACCCCAAATAGGACGTAGATTTCATGACCGATACCAGCCTAGGCAATGAAACAGAAACCGATCAGGGAAAAACCGTCTATGATGAGTTGCCTGACGCGCCACCCAAGAAAAAACTTAAACTGTCATGGACCGGCAAGATCGGCGTCATTGTCGTCGCTTTCTGGATTATCATGGCAATAATTGGCCCGATGATAGCGCCGTTCCATCAGGCTGACATCATCGGCGATGACAGCTTTATGCCGCCGTTCTCAGCGACCGAAGACGAAGGCTATCATTTGCTGGGCACTGACTATCTGGAACGCGATATCTGGTCGCGCATCCTGTGGGGCGCGCGTATGACGGTTGGTATTTCCGTAGTCGCCACATTGCTGGCCTATCTTATTGGCGTCACCGCCGGCATCGGTGCAGCGGTCAAAAAGGGCTGGACCGATATGATCCTCAGCCGGATAAATGACGCGATCCTGTCTTTGCCAACCATCATGCTGGGGCTGCTGATCGTGGTGGCTTTGGGGTCGTCCATTCCCATTCTGATTGGCACCGCCGCCATCATCTATGCCTCAAGCGTGTTCCGAATAGCACGCGCCTATGGGCAGGAAATCATGGTCATGGATTATGTCGAATCCGCACAGGCGCGTGGCGAAACCATCTGGTGGATCATTTTCCGCGAAGTGCTGCCAAATGCGGCGATGCCCCTGGCCACTGATTTTGGGCTAAGGCTGGTGTTTGTTGTTCTGTTCATCTCGTCCCTTAGTTTTCTGGGTCTTGGTATCCAGCCACCGGCAGCGGATTGGGGTTCAATGGTGCGTCAGAACCTTGAAGGGCTGCAATACGGGTCTCTGGCCCCCGTGTGGCCCGCGCTGGCTATCGCCTCTTTCACGATTGCGATTAACCTTATCGTCGATGACATCTCGGCCAAATCCGGCGGCGATCTCGCCAAGAAAATGATTTAGGGGGCGTGATCTGATGAGCGAATTGTTTGAAATAGATAACCTGCAGATTCAGGCCCGCAAAGAAGACGGTACACCTATTCCGATCGTCAAAGGCGTGAGTTTCAACATCAAAGCCGGAGAAGTGGTTGCCCTGATTGGGGAATCCGGGTCTGGCAAGTCGACTATATCCATGGCCACCATGGCCTATTGCCGGCCCGGACTTGAATTTCCCGGTGGCGAAGTCCGCCTGCATGGCAAAGACGTGCTGTCGATGGACCCTCTGGATCAGCGCGACTTGCGTGGCAACAACGTGGCCTATCTGGCGCAAAGTGCGGCCGCCACGTTTAATCCGGCGATCACAATTGGCGAGCAGGTCACTGAGGCCGCGGTTCTGCATGGCACTCTGACGCAAGATGAGGCCAACCAGCGTGCGGTCGAACTTTACCGGGCTTTGGAATTGCCCGACCCTGCCCGACTGGGTCGGCGCTATCCGCATCAGGTGTCGGGTGGCCAGCTTCAGCGTCTTATGGCGGCGATGGCATTGGTTTCCCGGCCCAATTTGCTGGTTCTGGATGAGCCGACCACTGCGTTGGATGTGACCACCCAGATTGAAGTTCTGAAAGCCTTTAAGAAGGTGATTCAGGAAGAAGGATCAGCCGCACTTTACGTCACGCATGATCTGGCTGTCGTGGCGCAAATCGCTGACCATATCGTGGTTCTTTACGCTGGTGAAGTTCAGGAACAGGGGCCAACCGACCAGATCATCAATAACCCGAAACACCCCTATACCAAACGTCTGATGGCAGCGGTAAAACCGACGCCCAAGGCAGGTATGGGAACCGGAGGCGAGCAAGAGAACGAGGTCGATATTCCCAATATCGAAGTCAGGAACATGACGGCCGGCTATGGCAGGATCGTTAATGGCTCGCCGCAGATCACGGTTTTGCGTGACATCAATGTCAAGATCAAGAACAGCCATGTAGTTGGGGTTATTGGCGAATCCGGCTGCGGTAAATCCACACTGGCGCGGGTGATCGCCGGGCTATTGCCGGCTGCCAAGGGCGAGGTTCTGCTAGACGGTAAAAAACTTGAACCGGACATGAAAAACCGGTCATCTGAGGAATTGCAGAATGTGCAATTTGTCTACCAGATGGCCGACACCGCCCTGAACCCGCGCCAGTTGATTTCGGACATAATTGGACGACCGATTGAGTTCTATCGCGGCCTCAAAGGCGATGATCGGCGCGCCGAAGTGGCAAATCTTTTGCGTTTGGTGGAATTGCCGGTCGAATTTGCGGAACGCTATCCATCCGAATTGTCGGGTGGACAAAAACAGCGGGTCAATCTGGCGCGCTCGCTTGCGGCCCACCCCGAAATCATGCTGTGTGACGAGGTGACATCGGCGCTTGATTCAATCGTAAGCTCGAACGTTATTTCCCTTTTGAAAAAACTGCGCGACCAGACCGGGGTTTCGTTTGTCTTTATCAGCCATGACCTTTCTACTGTGGGGTCTTTTGCCGATGAAATTGTTGTGCTTTATGCAGGGCGCGTGGTGGAACAAGGCCCGGTTGATCAGGTGCTTGCGCCGCCTTTCCACCCCTATACGCGGCTGTTGATCTCATCTGTTCCTGAAATGCGGATCGGTTGGCTAGAGGAAACCATGCAAAAACGGGAAATGGCGGTTGGCATTGCCCGAGGCGTCGAAATCACTGCGACCGGCTGCCCGTTTTACAACCGCTGTCCCATCGCAATTGACGGAACATGCGATACAACCACGCCGCCTATCCACGAGCCAATGCCAGAACACTTTATTTCCTGTCATTGTACAATGGATGAAATATCTGCCGTCGAAGCGGCTCCACAGCAGGTTCTGCATGGGTTCGAAAAGGTAGGAGTTGACGAGGACTAAATGTCAATTGCGTGCTGAAAGATACGCATCACCAAACAGGGGTTGATAATCATGATCAAGAAAATCCTGATCGCTGTGGATGGTTCCAAACACGCCATGAAAAGCGTCGCCATCGGGGCCGAGATCGCCAAGTCTTTGGAGGCAAAGGTTCTGCTGTTTCACGTTGTCAAACCGTATAGTTTACCAGACAGCCTGAAAAGTTTTGCCAAGGCAGAGCATCTTGCAATATTCGACCCTGAATTGCTTCGAAAAGGTGCGCAGTATTTGTTGTCTGGAGCAATGGACGCGGCGCGCGCGGCTGGGCTGAAAGATGTGGAAATGGAAACCGAAGAAGGCCCAATTTCCCGTTCTATCGTTGAACGTGCAAAGTCCTACAAAGCTGACATGATCGTCATCGGCACGCGCGGTATGGGTGATCTGGAAGGCATGCTGCGCGGCGGCGTTTCCCACCGCGTAGAAACATTAGCGAAATGTCCGGTTTTGGTCGTCAAATAGACGACAGGACATGCCGCACCCTTAACGCGCCATCTAATGCCGCCATTTCAATGTGACTTCGTTTTCATCGGCACAGACAGCCAACGCCCCGGCGATTCCGTCGCCCGGATCAAAATCAATCAGGCACCACTGGTCGGCTTTGCCATTTTCGCAGCTTAATACTTTGGCAGGTTCATCCGGGCGTAAGGTCACAACAAAACTGGAAAGAATGGTCGAAAGCCCTGTTCCCATCGCTTTGAGATAGGCCTCTTTGCGGGTCCAGCAACGGTAATATGCGGCCATCTGCATGGTTTGCGGCAACGCCTGAAGGGCGCGAAATTCAGACGCTGCGAAATGCATCTCTGCAACCTTCATATCAATTGGCGTTTCTTCCTCGATATCCACACCAATCGGCAATTCAAAACCTACCGCCAAGACCGCAAGATCACCGGTATGACTAAGGTTGAATTCCACTCCTTCAACCGAAGGGCGGCCAAATGGGCCATAGGAAAACACAATGCTGTCAGGCGGGCGACCAAGGTATTGCCCAAGGATTTTCCGAAGCCGCGCGCGACCAGCAATATAGCGGTCCCTGTCGCGATCAAAAACAAATTGCTCGGCGCGCGCGTGTTCATCGCGCGACAAATCACCTGCATCGGGATGCTGCAACCGCCACTTCCATAAATCAATGCGCGCTCTCATGGCCGCGCCCCTATCCGGCAACCAAAGCGACATGAGGAAAATACGCTTGCTAGCCTTATTACGCTTTTGATCAATCCCCCCTTTCCCCATCTGTCGGCCCCCACCTGCCGACATCGTAATGCGCCAATGTTATCTGAAGCAACCCGCCCATTCACGAACAAATTTGACTCGTATTGTATTTAAAACTAGGCTGACTGAACGATCAGTTAGTTGCCAAAATGACGGAGAAGTTGAGCTTGTCGTCACAGACTGTAGTCAAAGCAAGAATACCCCAAAGCGCTGAAAACGACGATGGAGCATCGCGATTTGACGCGATACTTGACGCCGCTGAACAGGTTTTTGCCGCGTCCGGGTATCAGGGCGCGACGATGCGCGAAATCGCTGAGACTGCGAAGGTCGCACAGGGGCTGATCCACTATCATTTTGACAACAAGGAAAAACTGTTCGAACAAATGGTCGCGCGCCGTTCGGACGAAATTAACAATCGCCGCGCCGATCTGTTGGCGGCATTGTTTAAGGAAAACAGCCAGCCGGACCTTGCCAAAATCGTGGATGCATTGTTTCGCCCAACAATTGAGACCGGGCTAAATCTGGCTCGTGATGGCGGAGCATTTGCGCGAATTCTGGTCACATTTGCCAATTCTGCTGATCCAAGAAACCAAATGCTGGCCGAGAAATATTATGACCCGATTGCGCAGAAATTCATTGAATCGCTGATGCAAGTCGAACCCGATCTTACCCGTGCCAACGCGGTCTGGGCCTATATGTTCGCCATCGGTGTGGGCATGACAATGATGGCCAAAACCGGTCGTCCGGCCCGATTGTCGGACGGGGAATGTGACGATGGAAATGCTGACGAGATGCTGGAACGTATCGTGCCGTTTATTTGTGGAGGTATTCGCGCACTGGTTTGAAAACTGAATTTGAACATCCAACAGGGAGAACAGGATGAAGCATTATCTGAAAACAGGGGCCGTTGCGCTGGCAGTGGCACTTAGTACGATTTCGGCAGCCCCCATTGCGCAGGCCGAGACGCTGAATGTCACTATTGTTGCCGGGCACCCGCCGGTGTTCCGCTGGGTCAAACACTTGACCCAGACGTTTATTCCGGCTGTAAACGCGGCACTGGAAGGAACCGACTATTCTATCAACTGGTCCGAACAATATGGCGGATCGCTTGCAAAAGTCGGCGATGAGCTGGAAGCTGTCGAAGAAGGTCTGGCCGAAATTGGTCTGGTCTCTAGCCTGTTTGATCCGGCGAAACTGGCCCTGCAGAACGTCACCTATTTCACACCTTTCGTGCAATCTGACGCGACTTTGATCGGCGAGTGGATGGACGATTTGCAAATCAGCAATACAGCGATGAAAGCGGCCTGGGCTGACAATGGTCTGGAATATCTGGGCGGTGCCATCGGCATTGACGACTATTTGCTGATGACCACCTTTCCGGTCAATTCGATTGCTGATCTTGAGGGACGTAAAATTGGCGCGCCAGGACCGGCTGTGAACTGGCTGAAAGGCACCGGAGCGGTTGGCGTGTCGGGCAATTTGACCACCTATTACAACGAGATCAAGACCGGAGTGTATGACGGTGTGATCGTCTTTGCCTCGGCCGCATTGCCGGGCAAATTGCACGAAGTCGCGCCCTACATCACCAAAATCGGTTTTGGCGCGCAATATGCGGGCGGAATTGCTGCCAACAAAGATTGGTTCGATGGTTTGTCTCCTGAGGTCCAGAACGCGCTGAAAGACGCGGCTATTGCGGACCGTATCGCCTATCATCAGGATCTGGATGCGTCGGTTAGCAAATTTCTGGGCATCATGGAATCGCAAGGCGCAACTGTAAGCGATGTCGATCCAGCGATGCGCGAGCAATGGGCTGCGGGCATGGACAATGTTGCAAAGCTGTGGGCCGAAAAACTGGACGGTGCCGGCATGGACGGTAGCGGCGTGTTGAAAACCTATATGGATACAATGCGCGCAGCCGGAGCGACTCCGGTGCGCAACTGGGATCAGGAATAACCCACTGATCCTGTGAACAAAGCAACGCCTTGGATCAACTTCGGGGCGTTGCGCCAATTCAATGCAGGCGCATAATGACTGATATTCCACCAATAGAGGCCACAGGTGTTTATCCCAACTGGTTTGTTACCATTCGACGGGGTGTCGATGCTTTGACCACCGGGTTGAACGTGATTGGAACGTTGTTGATTGTGGTGATTATGTTGCTGGTCAATGCCGACGTCATTGGCCGGGGTCTGTTTAACAGCCCGGTTTCCGGCGTGCCTGAAATGGTATCAATGTCTATTGTCGCTATTGTGTTTTTGCAAATCGCCCAGACATTTGCCAAGGGGCGTTTGACCCGAACCGAAGCCATTCTGGATTTCGTTGAAAACCGCGCGCCAAGGATTCGCATTGCGATGGATGTGATTTTTGCCATCGCGGCCAGCGCGCTGATCTGTCAGATCCTTGCAGCGTCCACTCCATTGTTTCGCAAGGCATGGGTCCGCAATACTTTCGAAGGCACCATTGGCGATTTTACTGCTCCAATCTGGCCGGTCAAACTGATCATTCTGATCGGCTGTGCTGCGTTGCTGATCCAGCTGATACTGTTTGGCGTGGCCGCAATGTTCCGGTTGGTGCGGTTCAAAGGTGGCCCCGTATGAGTCCGTTTGAAATTGGTCTGACCTCATTTGGAGCCATGGTGTTGATGGTCTATCTGGGCTTTTGGGTGCCGTTCGCGCTGATGCTGTCGTCATTTGTTGGCGTCTGGATGATCAAGGGTTCGCCTTTGCTGGCCGGGAAATTGCTGGCGCTGGCGGCAAGCGAAACCATCTCAAGCTATTTCTTTGGCGTGGTGCCGCTGTTTGTGCTGATGGGGTATGTCGTGTCGGTGACTGGCATGGGGCGCGATGCGTTTGATGTGGCCAACCACCTGTTTCGGCGATTGAGTGGCGGGCTGGGCATCGGGACCGTCGGGGCCAATGCGATTTTTGCGGCGATCACCGGGATTTCCATCGCCTCGGCTGCGGTGTTCACGCGAATTGCAGTACCCGAAATGATCCGCCACGGATATTCCACCCGGTTTTCGGTTGGCGTGGTCGCCGGATCATCGGTTCTGGGCATGTTAATTCCGCCCAGCCTGTTGCTGATCCTGTACGGGCTGCTGACCGAACAATCGGTGGGTGATTTGTTTATTGCAGGCGTCATCCCCGGCATTCTGCTGGCGTTGATTTTTGGTGTCGGCATCTGGCTGGTTGCGCGCCTGCGCCCCAATTGGCTTGGAGATGGGGTAGACGTTAATGACACACCAGCGCTGACCACATCAGAAGTCGCGCGCAAAGGTTTGCCAATAGGCCTGCTGATCGGTCTGGTTCTCGGCGGTATTTATGGCGGTTTCTTTACCCCGATCGAGGCAGGAGCCGTCGGCTGTGCCGGAGCAATTGTCATAGGCCTTATGCGCAGGTCGTTAAGCCTGCGGGATTTTTGGCAAGTGTTGAATGATACCGGCCTTGTCACCGCCTCGATCTGCTTTCTGATTATCGCCGCTCAGATGTATTCGCGGATGCTGGCTTTGTCCGGTGTTCCGGCAGAGTTTGGGCAGTTCGTCGCAACTGCGGACATTGGATATTGGGGCGTGATCCTGTCTTATGTGTTGCTTGTCGTGTTGATGGGCACGGTTTTGGACAGTTCGTCGATCATGCTGATCCTTGTGCCGCTTATGTTGCCTGTACTGGCAACCATGCAGGTCGATCTGATCTGGTTTGGTATCATCACCATCATCGCTGTAGAAATCGGCCTTTTGACCCCGCCCTTTGGCATCTCGGTCTTTGTCATCAAATCGGCACTGGATGATCCATCAATCGGAGTCGGAGACATCTTCATGGGGGCTGCCCCCTTTGCTGTGATGATGCTGGTGCTTTTGGCCCTTGTGCTGGCCTTTCCAATTCTTGCAACCGCCCTTGTCTAGTTCAAAAAGGAAACCATATGCCCCGTCGATATGTTGATTTATCTGTGCCTCTGGAAACTGGTATTCAGTCTGATCCGCCAATTATGTTGCCCGAAATCAATTACATGACTCAGGCGCAAACCGCCGAGCAGGTGATGGCGTTCTTTCCCGGTTTGACCAAAGAGGATCTGCCCGGAGGCGAAGGCTGGGCCTTTGAGCAATTGCAGATCACCACCCATAACGGCACCCATCTGGATGCGCCGTATCACCACCATTCAACCATGAACAACGGCGAGCGGGCGATCACCATCGACGAAGTCCCACTGGAATGGTGTTTCAACCCCGCGGTCAAGCTGGATTTTCGCCATTTCGCAGACGGCTATGTGGCAACAGCTGCGGATGTCGAGGCCGAGCTGAAACGTATCGGACATGACTTGCAACCCCTAGATATTGTCGTGGTGAACACCTCGGCCGGGCTACATTACGGTAAACCGGATTACTTGTTGAAAGGCTGCGGCATTGGCCGCGAAGCAACGTTGTATCTGACCAGCCGCGGCGTGCGGGTCACTGGGACTGACGCCTGGAGCTGGGACGCCCCGTTTGCGCTGACCGCGCTGGAATACGCCAAATCCAACGATGCCTCGATCATCTGGGAAGGCCACCGTGCCAGCATGGAAATCGGTTATTGTCATATGGAGAAACTGACCAACCTTGAAACCTTGCCTGACAATGGCTTTGAAATCTCATGCTTTCCCTACAAAATCAAAGGCGCCTCAGCCGGGTTTACCCGTGCGGTTGCCATTTTTACGGAGTAATCTCATGCGACTAGCAACAGTACAAATTGACGGCAAAGCGCGGGTTGTGGCGGCGTTGAATGACGCCACTTTACTGGATTTGCGATATGCGGCTGAATTGGCCGGCCAAGACGCTGACGCGTTTGTTGATATGTTGGGTTTGATCGAACATGGGCAGGCAGGGTTGGATCTGGCCAACTCGCTTTTGGCCAAGGCACCGCAAGGCGCTCAATTTGCCACCTCAGATGTCAGTTTTCTTCCACCGATCATGCCGGTGCAATACCGCGATTGTCTGGTCTTTGAGGCCCATCTGAAAAACAGTTTTGCGGCGGCGGAAAAGATGACTGGCCGCGCCTTTGATATTCCGGGGGTCTGGTACGATCAGCCGATTTATTACAAAGGCAACCGGATGTCTTTTATCGGTCACGGGGCCAAGGTGATCTGGCCGCATTATGCCGAGTATTTGGATATTGAACTGGAACTGGCCATTGTCGTTGGCAAAAAAGGCAAAGACATAACGCCTGAAAACGCAACCGACCATATTTTCGGCTATACGATCCTGAATGATGTTTCCGCCCGCGATGCACAGATGGCAGAAATGCCCGGCCAGCTTGGCCCGTGCAAAGGCAAGGATTTTGACACCGGAAATATCCTTGGCCCGTTCATTCTGACGGCTGACGAAGTGCCCCACCCGGTCGCGCTTGATATGCAGGCCCGGGTAAATGGCACGGTTTGGGGCGGTGGCAACAGCGGCGACATGCACCATGATTTCGGCGCGATCCTGTCGCATATTTCCGCCTCGGAAACGATTTATCCGGGCGAAGTGATCGGGTCGGGAACAGTCGGCACTGGCTGCGGTCTGGAAGTTGGCAAACAACTTCACCCAAATGACAAGTTCGAGTTGGAAATCGAAGGCATCGGTGTTCTTGCCAATCAAATTGTCAAAGAAGGCTGAAATGAGCACCAGTATTGATCCAAAGAACATGCCCGCACGCGCGATTGTGCAGTTTAATTGTACCGGCAAAGCCGTTGGAAAAATGCGCAATGAACTTGATGTGCGTATGGTTCAGCCGATGCAAGAACGGTTTGAGCTGGCCACCGATGAAGGGCAATTTCACGGCGGTGATGCCACAGCGCCACCGCCACTTGCGCTGTTTGTTGGCGGTTTGACTGGCTGTCTTATGACCCAGATCAGAGCCTTCGCGAAACGAATGGGTGTTGGCCTGAACGATCTGAAGGTCGAAACCCGCGTGCAATGGGATTGGGTCGCCAATGGACGTCTCTATGAGACCGCGCCCAAGTCGTTTGAGATCGACATTTTTATCGACAGCGATGATCCACTGGACAAACAACAATCGCTTGTTCGCGCAGCGAAAAAGGGTTGTTTCATTGAACAGACATTGGGTCAGTCCAACAAAATTGCACATAAACTGAAAACCCCCGACGGATGGTTGGTTGTGGA
>JAHRVZ010000131.1 GCA_019090405.1 Paracoccaceae bacterium | reverse complement strand
GCAGGCATATCTGCGACCTGTTCAGGCCAGACGGCCAGACCCTGCCGCGCCAATCGCTGCCAGTCAAACCGCCTACCGGGATCGAATTTGCGCCCCGGAGCCATGTCGGAGTGGCCAATCACGCCAGCGGCCATAATCCCCCAACGCGCCATGATTTCCTGCAACAGGTTTTCCAATGCCGACATTTGCGGATCGGAAAACGGATGATCTCCGCAATTGTCAAGTTCGATCCCGATGGAACGTGAATTGATGTCGTCCATTCCGCGCCATTCACCAGCCCCGGCATGCCACGCGCGGTCCTGTTCCTGAACCATCTGCCAGACCACGCCATCGCCTTTGATAAGGTAATGCGCGGATACCTCGCACGACGCATCACACAGGCGATCTAATGCGGCCTTGGCACTGTTCATTGCCGTGAAATGCAGGACAATCAGTGTCGGTTTCAGCCCATCCCGACGCGGGCCGAAATTGGCGGACGGGTGCCAGATAACCGGCACCACAATCAGCTCTTTACAGCCTGACGGAACGGCGAAGGATCCCATGAACAGGCATAGCCATCGCCATCCGGGTCCAGAGCCTGCCGGTCCTTTTGCGGCCCGCCATTTTCCAAAAATGAAATCTGCGCCTGATCCGGCGAGGCAAACTTGGCGCAATTGCGCTGAGATTTGGACGCCAAAGAAATACCAGTCCGGCTGTAAATCCGATTGCCGCGCGGATTGTCGGTTTGCAAAGCATAGGCCACAATATTGGGTTGCGATGTAGCGGAACGCTTTGGCAAGGCTGTGGGTTGAACGACCTGTCGTTGCTGGCGATTATTGGCGATCAGCGCGGCATCGTCATCTATCGAGCGCGTGCCGGACACATTTCCAAAATTGTTTTCATTCGAAATGCCGGCATTGCTGCCAGTTCCGGGGGCCGGGTTTGTCGGGCTTGCCTGCAGTGGCACAAGTCCTGAATTACCATTGGCAGCATTCAGCGCAGCGGCGGTTTCGGCGGCAATATCAGCCGCATCACCTGTTGGCGCGCTCCCTGTTAACGCAGTCCCTGTTAGTGCAGTCCCCGTTGCCGACAAAGGTTGCGAAGAAACGGCTGATGTCGCTGACAGCGGGACGGTTTCCTGCGAGACAGCCCCAGCCCGGACAAGCGGCTGGCCACCTATCGTTGTGCCATTTTCAAGCGCCGCATCACGGGCACGCTGAGCTTCGATCGAGTTGTCAAAACCAACGCCTGCGCCACTATCCGGCACCACCGGAGAGCACGCGGCCAGTACCGCCAAAATGACCCCTGCATAAACTGCTCGCATGTTTCAGGTCCTGTCTTTTCGATTTTGTTGGGGGTCGGTTTACCACCATTTTCCGGGCTTGGCTACAAACCCGGCTGCCGCTTCAAGGGCATAGGCCGTATTCAGCAGATCACCTTCTTCCCAGGGACGCCCGATCAGTTGCAGCCCCATTGGCAAGCCCTGTTTGTCCTGCCCGACAGGCACGGAAATTCCCGGCAATCCTGCCAGGTTCACCGTCACGGTAAACACGTCATTCAGATACATCTGAATGGGGTCCGCATCCGTCATATCACCCAAACCAAACGCCGCCGAAGGCGTGGCGGGGGTCAGAATGGCGTCGATACCGTCGGCGAACACATCCTCAAAGTCTTTCTTGATCAATGTACGCACCCGACGGGCACGGTTGTAATAGGCGTCATAAAAACCCGCCGACAGAACATAGGTTCCGATCATCACGCGGCGCTGCACCTCAGCACCGAACCCTTCGGCGCGGGTTTTTTCGTACATTTCTGTGATGCCGTCGCCCTGCCCCAAAGTCGCGCGGTGACCATAGCGCACCCCGTCATAGCGGGCCAGATTTGACGACGCTTCAGCCGGAGCAATCACATAATAGGCAGGCAGCGCGTATTTGGTATGGGGCAGCGAAATGTCGGCAATTGTTGCGCCTGCATCGCGCAGCATCTCGGTGCCTTGCGCCCACAATGTTTCGATTTCGCCAGGCATGCCATCCATGCGGTATTCCCGCGGGATACCGATTTTCTTGCCCTTGATGTCCCCTGTCAACATGGATTCAAAATCCGGCACGGCCAGATCAGCGCTGGTGCTGTCCTTGGCGTCATGCCCGCACATCGTGGTCAGCATTATCGCCGCATCCCGCACCGATTTGGTCATTGGCCCGGCCTGATCCAGTGACGAGGCAAAGGCCACCACACCCCAACGCGAACAGCGTCCGTAGGTGGGTTTCATGCCAACAATACCGGTAAAGGCTGCGGGCTGGCGAATCGAACCACCAGTATCTGTGCCAGTCGCCGCAAGACACAAATCAGCCGACACAGCCGCCGCCGACCCACCGGACGAGCCTCCCGGTGTTAGTGCGGTATCTTCGTTGCCACGCCGCCATGGGTTAACCACATTGCCATAAACCGACGTTTCATTGGATGACCCCATGGCGAATTCGTCCATGTTCAACTTGCCAAGCATCACCGTGCCCGCATCCAGCAGGTTCTGGCTGACGGTGGATTCATATTCCGGTACGAACCCTTCTAATATCCGGCTGCCAGCCTGTGACGGCACCCCTTTGGTGCAAAACAAATCTTTGATGCCCAACGGCAGACCACACATGGCCGGTGCGTCGCCACTGGCGATCCGTGCATCCGCCGCGCGGGCCTGATCAATCGCCAAATCCGGCGTTTTATGTACAAAAGCGTTCAATTCGCCAGCGGCTTCGATTGCCGACAGGCAGGCCGTGGTTAATTCCACCGATGTTGTGTCGCCTTTGCGCAAAGCATC
>JAHRVZ010000130.1 GCA_019090405.1 Paracoccaceae bacterium | reverse complement strand
CCCAGAACAGATTCTGACGAATATTCGCCATAGTGCGCGATGAGACATCAAAAGCGTTCACAACACCGCGCAAATCACCCGACATCAGCACGACATCTGCCGCCTCAATTGCCACATCGGTGCCGGTGCCGATGGCAATCCCGACATCCGCATGGGCCAGAGCAGGGGCATCATTGATCCCGTCGCCAACAAAGGCAACTTTCTGGCCAGCAGTCGCCAATTCACGCAGCGCGGTGATTTTGCCATCTGGCAAAACTTCGGCGACGACGTGATCTATGCCGATTGTATTGGCGATTGCCAAAGCTGTTTTGTGATTGTCGCCAGTGATCATCGCCACCTGCAGGCCCAGTTTATGCAAGGCTGCTATGGCCGCTTTGGTCGCAGGTTTAACCGGGTCCGACACGGCAATGACAGCCGCTATCTTACCATCTACCGCCGCATAAAGCGGTGTTTTTCCGTCCCTTCCCAAGCTGTCACCGACTGACTGCAAATGTCCCAGATCAATACCTTCTTTGGTCATCAGGCGATCTGCACCCACCAAAACAGTCCGACCATCGACGGTGGCCTGCACCCCGTAGCCGGTGATCGAGGCGAAATCCTGAATATCAGGCAGCGCAATCCCTTTGTTTTGGGCGGCGCGAACAATGGCCTCAGCGATTGGATGTTCAGAATTGCGTTCAACAGCGGCCACAAGGCCCAGAACCTTGTTGTAGCTAAACCCATCAGCCAGATTAAGATCGGTTAATTCCGGGCGCCCTTGGGTCAATGTGCCGGTTTTATCCAGCGCGACGACATTGACGCCCTGAAGGTTTTGCAAGGCATCGCCTTTGCGGAACAGAACTCCCATCTCAGCCGCGCGCCCGGTCCCCACCATGATCGACGTTGGCGTGGCCAGCCCCATGGCACAGGGGCAGGCGATAATCAGAACCGCCACGCCCGCAATCAACGCATAGGTCAGGGCCGGGTCCGGTCCAAAAATCAGCCAGATCAGTACCGTCAGCGCCGCCAATCCCATCACCGCGGGCACGAACCAAAGGGTAATCCGATCCACCAGTCCCTGAATTGGCAGTTTGGCACCCTGTGCCTGTTCCACCATGCGAATGATTTGCGCCAGCGTTGTATCAGCCCCCACATGGGTTGCCCGAAAGTGCAGATTGCCTGCTCCGTTCACTGTCCCGCCAGTCACTGATGCGCCATCGGTTTTGGCGATGGGCACAGGTTCGCCTGTGATCATGCTTTCGTCGACATAACTGCTGCCTTGAGTCACTTTGCCGTCCACCGCGATACGTTCGCCCGGGCGTGCCATAAGGATGTCACCAACGACAATCTGGTCCACATCTGTTTCGACAATCTCGTCACCGCGCACCAGATGTGCGGTCTTGGTCTGCAGCCCCAAAAGTTTGCGGATGGCTTCGCCGGTTCGCCCTTTGGCGCGGGCCTCAAGGAACCGGCCCAGAAGGATCAGCACAACGATGACCGCTGCCGCCTCGTAATAGACCGCGCGCGTGCCTTGCGGCAGCAGGGCAGGGAAGAAGGTTGCAACAACCGAAAACGCATAGGCCGCAGATGTGCCCAACGCCACAAGACTATTCATATCGGGCGCACCGCGCATCAAGGCAGGAAAACCCTTTAGATAGAATTGACGCCCCGGACCAACAAGAACGAGTGTGGTCAGGATAAATTGAATGATCCAAATTGTTTCATGGCCGATCAGCCGACCAACCCAATGGTGAAAGGCCGGGACCATGTGTCCGCCCATTTCCAGCACAAAGACCGGCAATGCCAAAGCCGCAGCGAACAGGGTACGCCGCGCAAGATCCTGCGCCTCGGCGGCTTTGCGTGTGCCCATATCTTCGCGCGCAGCGGTGTCGTTCAAACGCGCCGGATATCCAGCCTCGGACGCAGCCTGCACTAAATCCGAGGGACTGGTTTGCCCCTCAAGATATGTAACGGTTGCGGTTTCCGTCGCCAGATTCACATTGACCTCAAGCACCCCGGAAACAGCAGCCACAGCTTTGTCCACCCGTCCAACGCAGGATGCACAGGTCAAGGAATCAACGTGCATCGTTGCGGTCTGTGTCCGCGCCGGATAGCCCGCCTTTTGAAGCGTCGCGACAGCGGCACCCGCATTCACAGACCCGGAGAATTTCACCAAGGCTGATTCCGATGCCAGATTGACAGTGGCGTCCACCACAGACGGCATCGCCTTTAGGGCTTTTTCGGCACGCCCGACACAAGACGCGCAGGACAGCCCCTGCAGTGACAATTTCAGTTCATTTTCCGCGGCCATGCGACTCATCCTCAGAGGTGTTTCGCACTTTATATAGGGGTTCCTCTTACTGGAAGGTCAAGGCCCAAACAAAATTATCGGCATCACTTTTGCGCCTCCGGTGTCAAAGGATGATCTGGGTTTAGCCGCCGGCGTGATCGTCCATCAGATAAACTGCGATTGCTTTGCGGTCTTTGTCCGTCAGAAACCGTGTCCCCTGAAACACAACTTCGCCCATGGTTCCACCAAGGGCGTCACCCGTCGGTGTCACACCGGTTTTTAATGCATAGGCCAGATTATCCACGGTCCAGCCACGCTTTTGCAGGGTATCAAAGTCGATTGCCGGTGATTTGCCGCCGCCGGGCAAGCGGTCGTTGCCCTGAAAATGTTGAGAATCCGAGGCGCGTGCTCCGGCAAAATTTCGCCCGGTATGACAGGCCGCACAATGTGCTGCACCTTCCACCAACAAACGGCCCCGGTTCCACTGTTCGCCATTACCCGCCACCGGGTCTGTCTGCGGCTTTTGTAGAAACGCCGCCCGCCACAGTTTAAGCCCCCAGCGTTGATTGAACGGAAACCGAGCGTCATGGGGCGGCGCCGGTTCAGTGACGCCAGGAACAGTCTGAAACGCCGCCCACAGGTCGGCAATGTCTTGATCAGTGAAGTTGGCATAAAACGCGTAAGTGAACGTCGGATAATACGGCTGGCCATCCGGCGACACCCCCTGTCGGACAGCTTTTGCAAAATCCTGCGTGGTCCAGTTTCCAAGGCCATG
>JAHRVZ010000129.1 GCA_019090405.1 Paracoccaceae bacterium | reverse complement strand
TCGAACCTCCACATCCTTGCGAATACTAGCACCTGAAGCTAGCGCGTCTACCATTCCGCCACCTGGGCAGGTGTCGTGAGCCGTGCATTTAAGCTGACACGCTATTGGTGTCAAACGGATTCTTGGCAATTGAATAACTTGAGTACGCGGTTTCCCTGAATTCTGCACATGCAGACAATTTCTACCGGTTTTGCGACTTGTTTGCGGCTCTTCAGAGGAGTAGTCAGCTAGTAAGCAACGGTCTAAGGAGCCTTGGCATGTCGAAACTTGTCACGATTTACGGTGGATCTGGATTTGTCGGTCGCTATATAACGCAACGCATGGCCAAAGCAGGCTGGCGCGTGCGTGTGGCTGTTCGTCGCCCTAACGAAGCAATTTTTGTCAAACCTTACGGCGTGGTGGGGCAGGTCGAGCCAGTGTTGTGCAATATTCGCGATGATGCCTCTGTTGCAGCTGCGATGTCAGGCGCTGATGCCGTGGTGAATTGCATCGGTATCAACAATGAAGTTGGCAAAAACTCATTTGATAATGTTCATGCCGAAGGCGCTGAACGTATCGCTCGGACCGCAGCAAAAAGCGGTGTAAGCCGGATGGTGCATATATCGGCAATCGGTGTCGACACCGAATCCAACTGGGAATATGCCAGATCAAAAGCAGCAGGCGAGGCGGCAGTTCTGTCGCATATGCCGGATGCAGTCATTTTGCGGCCTTCGGTCATATTTGGCACCGAAGACAAGTTTTTCAATTTCTTCGCAAATTTGACTCGATTTGGGCCGGTTTTGCCAATTGCTGGTGGAGCGTCTTTGTTTCAACCCGTCTATGTAGAAGACGTAGCACGTGCTGCTGCCGCGGGCGTGGTCGGTGATGCGGCGTCAGGCGTGTATGAACTTGGCGGACCAGATGTGGTTAGCTTGCGTGATTTGCTGGCCAAAATGCTGGGTGTGATCCGACGGCGGCGGCTGGTGTTGAATATGCCGTTCTGGGTCGCGCATTTGATGGCATTTGGCTTTGATATGATGCAGGTCATGAGCTTTGGTTTGATAACCAATGCAGTGTTGAACCGCGATCAGGTGCGCGGGCTGAAACATGACATTAAGGTGTCGGATGGTGCCAAGGGGCTGGCTGATCTGGGGATCGTACCGGTTCCGATGGACGCAGTGTTGCCGGATTATCTGTGGCGATTCCGTTCATCCGGCCAATACGAGGCGATTAAGGAATCTGCACGTAATCTTCGGGCCTAAAAAGTCGTTCGTCAGCTATAGGCCCATGCCAGTAAGACAAGCCCAAGGGCGATACGGTATATCACATACGGCGTAAAGTTTACGCTGCGCAGCAGGCGCATCATCAATGACAGTGCAACCAGTGCCGACACAAAGGCGAATGCTGCGGCCAATGCGCCGTCGCGCAGGGCGGCACTGTCTGCCGCGATAGTGGCTTTGGTTCCCACCAGAACGCCCGAGGCAATGATAGCTGGGATCGACATCAGCATAGCAATACGGGCCGCGTCTGAGCGCCCATATCCCAGCCGCCTTGCCCCGGAGATAGTGATACCTGACCGTGACGTGCCCGGGATAAGCGAAATAGTTTGCCAAAGCCCAATGATGATGGCCTCTCTCAGTGTCCAATCTGTTGAGGTTTTTTCACTGGTTCCGGTTCGGTCCGCCCAATAAAGTACAATTCCGAAAATCAACATTGTCCAGCCGATTACTGTGACTGACCGCAGGGTCTGGCTTAGGCCACTGAAATACAGAACTGCTCCAGCTAAAACGAGTGGTATTGTCGATATGATCAAGCGTAATGCAAGTTCTGCGCCAGGGGTGTCGACCTTGCCCTGAACCAATCGCCCAAGCCCGATCAGCCCCATGCGAACATCGCTCCAGAAATAAAGAATGACCGCGCCCAAAGTACCAACATGAACCGCGACGTCGATCAACTGGCCCTGATCGTCAAGACCAGTTAGGCCGGGCAGCAGAATCAGATGGCCAGAGGAAGATACCGGCAAAAATTCGGTAAGACCCTGAATCACGGCCACAAGGATAAGTTGAAATAGCGGCATAGCCGGGTATTCCTTTAGTTGGCGTGTTGATTGATCAAGGTATAAGTACCTTGTTTCAAATGGAAAGCACTGTTTTAGGTCCGGTTTAATACCTAAAAACCGACAAATTCCGAAAAAATCTAACTGGCCGACAGTGAACGACTAGTATATGGGTCACTAGTTCTGACTTTTAATCCCTCTCGTGATCCCCTAAACAGGCTCGACCAAGCAAATATGGAGTTTGACCAGTGGCCAGGCAACCGATGTTGAAATTTGTTAAGATTGACCGCGACATGCCATCAAAGCGTGATGCGGATGAACGTACTACGGATTTTGACGAGATCTATGCAGAATTTGCCGCCACCAAGGCGCGCGAGCAGGCCAGCCGGTGCAGCCAGTGCGGGGTTCCGTATTGCCAAACGCATTGCCCGTTGCACAACAACATTCCAGATTGGTTGTACCTGACCGCCGAAGGCCGTTTGCAAGAGGCCTATGAGGTCAGTCAGGCGACCAATACGTTCCCCGAAATCTGTGGTCGTATCTGCCCGCAGGATCGGTTGTGCGAAGGCAATTGTGTAATCGAATCGTCAGGCCATGGCACTGTGACGATTGGTTCGGTCGAAAAGTACATTACAGATACTGCGTGGGAAAATGGTTGGGTTAAGCCGATTGTTCCCGCACAGGAACGCACGGAAACTGTGGGTATTATTGGTGCCGGCCCGGGTGGTCTGGCCGCAGCCGACGTTTTGCGCCGCGCGGGCGTACAAGTGACTGTCTATGATAGCTATGACCGTGCCGGGGGCTTGCTGATTTACGGTATCCCCAGCTTTAAGCTGGAAAAAGACGTGGTCGAGAAACGCAATGATCAACTTTCGCAGGGCGGTGTGAACTTTGTGCTGAACTGCACCATCGGCAAGGACGTGTCGTTTAAGGATCTTCAGGCCAAACATGACGCGATCATCATCGCCACCGGCGTTTACAAATCGCGTGATTTGTCCATGCCCGGAAGTGGTGCGCAGGGCATTGAGAAGGCAATTGATTTTCTGACCGCCTCGAACCGCAAGAGCTTTGGTGATGATGTCGCAGAATATGATTCTGGTCAGTTGAACGCCAAAGGCAAGCGGGTGGTAGTCATTGGCGGCGGCGACACTGCGATGGATTGCGTGCGCACGTCGATCCGGCAGGGGGCGACCTCGGTTAAATGCCTGTACCGTCGCGATCGGGCGAACATGCCGGGGTCTTTGCGCGAAGTTCAGAATGCGGAAGAAGAGGGCGTTGTGTTCGAATGGCTTCGCGCACCCAAGGGCTTTGTCGGCAGCGATCAGGTGACGGGGGTCATGGTGCAAAAAATGCGTCTGGGGGCACCGGACGTATCCGGACGCCGGGCACCCGAAGTGATTGAAGGCGAAGATTACGTTGAAGACGCAGATATTGTCATCAAGGCACTTGGGTTCGAACCCGAGGATCTGCCAACCTTGTGGGACCAACCTGATTTGCCAGTCACTCGCTGGGGTACAGTCACCGCGGAATTCACCAGTGGCGCGACGGCGATGCCGGGCGTTTATGCGGTCGGTGATATCGTGCGCGGTGCGTCATTGGTTGTCTGGGCCATCAAGGACGGGCGTGACTGTGCCGAGGCGATTTTGACGCAGTTCAATTCAGTCGGAAAAATCGCAGCGGAATAATCTGTTTGGCGGTGCCTGAGATGAACTTGGCACATATTCCAATGTCCGGGCGGCACAGCACACAAATCAATCACTCTGGTCCAATTGGGCAGCATTAAACAGGAAGGGGCAAATCATGGCGGATAAAACCGGACGCTGTATGTGCGGCGCAGTCAGCTTTGTCGCAACCGACATGGCGGGCAACTTTTCTCGCTGTCATTGTAAGATGTGCCAGCGCTGGGCCAGTGGCCCGTATGACGGAGTGCAAGTCGAGTCAACCAAACTGAGTTTTGGTGAAGGCGACAACATTTCAGTATTCCGCAGTTCGCATTTCGCGGAACGGGCCAATTGCAAGATTTGCGGGTCGGCGGTTTTCTGGCGGCTGACGTCAGGGCCATATGTGGGAAAAACCAGCGTAGCTTTGGGGCTGTTAGACGATACTGATGGGATGATGATGACATCCGAACTTTTCGTCGATCTCAAGAACAGCACAAGTTTTCTGCCTGATGACCGTCAGCAAATGACTTCGGAAGACGTCGCAAAAATCGTAGCAGATTTTTAAGAGGGGATAAGACAATGGTAGACAAAACAGGTCAATGTATGTGCGGTGCAATCAAATTCACCTTGCGCGACGTGAATACTGATTTTGGTGGGTGTCATTGCAAAATGTGCCAGCGTTGGTCCGGGTCTGCAATGCTAACGGTCACTGTTCCCGCTGATTCAATAACGATTGAGGGCGCCGAGAACACAAAGACGTTCAAATCGTCGGACTGGGCCGAACGCAGTTGGTGTGACAAATGCGGCTCAGGGGTCTGGTATCGGGTGACTAGCCCGGGGCCATATAGTGGCACTTATCATGTTCCGGTTGGATTGCTGGATGATGCCAGTGGCATGAAGCTGGTTTCCGAGATTTTCGTAGATGTGAAAAGCCCTGCGTTTTCCTATGCAGAAGACACCAAAAAGATGACTGGCGCCGAAGTAATGGCACAATTCGCGCCCCCCGAAGGAGAATAGAGACATGACCAATTTCGATCAAAACTGGAAAGCATCTGAAGAGGCCAAGCGGGCCTTCATGTCTGAGAACAGCCTGTATCGGGCCGAGGACGAACATTCGTCCTGTGGCGTTGGGCTGGTCGTGTCCATCAACGGCAAGAAAAGCCGCTCGGTTGTTGAGGCCGGGATTGATGCGCTAAAGGCGATCTGGCACCGGGGTGCTGTGGATGCCGATGGCAAAACCGGTGATGGCGCGGGTATTCATGTCCAAATTCCGATCCGGTTCTTTTACGATCAGATCGAACGCACGGGCCACACGCCGGATATGGGTCGGCTGATCGCGGTTGGTCAGGTGTTTTTGCCGCGTTCCGACTTTGGGGCACAGGAAACGTGCCGGACCATCGTTGAATCCGAAGTCTTGCGGATGGGCTATTCTATCTATGGCTGGCGGCATGTTCCGGTCGATGTGACCTGTCTGGGCGAAAAGGCCAATGCGACCCGGCCGGAAATCGAACAGATCATCATTTCAAACGCCAAAGATGTCGACGAAGATACCTTTGAGCGCGAGCTTTATGTCATCCGCCGCCGGATCGAAAAGGCGGCCGCGGCTGAAGGGATCAATGAACTATACATTGCATCTTTGTCCTGCCGGTCGATCATCTACAAAGGTATGATGCTGGCCGAGCAAGTAGCGGATTTCTATCCCGACCTGATGGACGAACGCTTTATCAGTGGCTTTGCGATATATCATCAGCGGTATTCAACCAACACTTTCCCGCAATGGTGGCTGGCACAACCGTTCCGCATGCTGGCGCATAATGGCGAAATCAATACGCTTAAGGGCAACGTCAACTGGATGAAAAGCCATGAAATCCGCATGGCGTCGGCGACATTTGGCGATATGGCCGAAGACATCAAACCCATCATTGCAGGCGGGTCGAGCGATTCTGCTGCCTTGGATGCGGTATTTGAAATGCTGGTTCGCGCCGGACGCAGTGCGCCAATGGCTAAAACCATGCTGGTGCCGGAAAGCTGGTCCAAACAGGCGGTAGAACTGCCCGAAGCCTGGCGCGATATGTATTCCTATTGCAATTCGGTGATGGAACCATGGGATGGCCCCGCTGCTCTTGCCATGACTGATGGACGCTGGGTTTGCGCCGGGCTGGATCGCAATGGGCTGCGGCCTATGCGCTATGTGGTAACCGGAGAAGGCCTGTTGATTGCCGGATCCGAGGCCGGCATGGTGCCGATTGACGAATCCAGTGTGGTGGAAAAGGGCGCATTGGGGCCGGGTCAAATTTTGGCTGTCGACATGAAAAACGGCAAACTGTTCCACGACACTGAAATCAAGGACCGTCTGGCTGCGTCTCAGCCGTTTGGTGAATGGGTTGGCAAAATCAATGATGCCGATACCGTGCTTGCCAAGGTGGATGAAAAGCCGATGTTTACCGGGGATGAGTTGCGCAAACGCCAGATTGCCGCCGGGTATTCTGTCGAAGAGCTAGAGCAGATATTGGCCCCGATGGCCGAAGACGGTAAAGAAGTCCTGGCGTCGATGGGGGATGACACTCCGTCGGCTGTGCTGTCCAAAATGTACCGCCCGCTAAGCCACTATTTCCGGCAGAACTTTAGTCAGGTCACGAATCCGCCAATCGATTCACTACGTGAATTCCGCGTGATGAGCCTTAAGACGCGCTTTGGGAACCTGAAAAACGTGCTTGATGAGGTTAGCACCCAAACCGAGATTGTGGTGCTCGCAAGCCCCTTTGTGGGCAACGCACAATGGGATGTGCTGACCACGCAATTCAATGCGCCACTGGCCGAAATTGACTGCACCTTTGAGGCCGGCACAGAGTCGCTGAGTGGCAACCTTGAGCGTATCAGGTCCGAAGCCGAAGATGCGGTGCGTTCAGGCGCGGGACACTTGGTTTTAACGGATCATCTTTCAGGTTCGGGACGCGTGGCAATGCCGATGATCTTGGCGACCTCAGCGGTTCACAGCCATTTGACACGCAATGGTTTACGGACCTTCTGTTCGCTGAACGTACGCAGCGCGGAATGCGTTGACCCGCATTACTTTGCGGTTTTGATCGGGTGCGGCGCGACTGTAGTGAATGCTTATCTGGCCGAGGATTCGCTGGCGGACCGTATCGAACGTGGTCTGATCAAAGGCAATCTGACCGATGCGATTGCACGCTATCGCGCGGCAATTGATCAGGGTCTGTTAAAGATCATGGCCAAGATGGGGATTTCGGTGATTTCGTCCTATCGTGGTGGTCTGAATTTCGAAGCTGTTGGCCTTAGCCGGGCCATGTGTGCCGAATATTTCCCCGGCATGACCAGCCGGATATCTGGTATTGGCGTTAGTGGCGTTCAGATCAAAGTCGAAGAAGTTCATCATCGCGGTTGGAGCACGGGTTTGGATGTTTTGCCGGTTGGTGGCTTTTATAAAGCCCGCAATTCCGGCGAAACCCACGCCTGGGAAGCCACGTCAATGAACCTGCTGCAAATGGCCTGCAACAAGTCATCATTTGATTTGTGGAAGCAGTATTCAGCCAAAATGAGAAGCAATCCGCCAATCCATCTGCGGGATTTGCTTAAGATAAAACCATTGGGCAAGCCTGTGCCGATTGAAGAAGTGGAAAGCATTACCTCGATCCGCAAGCGGTTTGTGACGCCGGGCATGTCTTTGGGCGCACTGTCACCTGAAGCGCACAAAATCCTGAATGTGGCCATGAACCGGATCGGGGCAAAATCCGACAGCGGTGAGGGCGGCGAAGATCCGGCGCATTTTGTAGCTGAACCCAATGGTGACAACCCCAGCGCCAAGATCAAACAGGTGGCATCCGGGCGTTTTGGCGTCACGGCTGAGTATCTGAACCAATGCGAAGAGCTTGAGATCAAAGTCGCGCAGGGGGCCAAACCCGGCGAGGGCGGCCAGTTGCCGGGTATGAAAGTGACCGACCTGATCGCCAGACTGCGGTTGTCGACCAAGGGTGTGACGCTGATTTCGCCGCCGCCACATCACGATATCTATAGTATCGAAGATCTGGCGCAGCTGATTTACGACCTGAAACAGATCAACCCGCGTTGCAAGGTGACTGTCAAACTGGTTGCATCCTCTGGCGTTGGGACGATTGCCGCTGGCGTGGCCAAGGCCAAGGCCGATGTGATCCTGATTTCTGGCCATAACGGAGGCACCGGGGCCAGCCCCGCGACCTCGATTAAGTACGCTGGTTTGCCGTGGGAGATGGGCCTGACCGAGGCGCATCAGGTTCTGGCAATGAACAAGCTGCGCGATCGGGTGACTTTGCGAACGGATGGCGGATTGCGCACCGGTCGTGACATTATCATGGCGGCGATGATGGGGGCCGAGGAATACGGCATCGGCACTGCCGCTTTGATTGCGATGGGCTGCATCATGGTGCGTCAGTGTCAGTCAAACACCTGTCCTGTCGGCGTGTGTACGCAAGATGAATATCTGCGGGCCAAATTCACGGGAACTGCCGACAAAGTGGTAAACCTGATCACATTCTACGCACAGGAAGTGCGTGAATTGCTGGCAGAAATCGGTGCCCGGTCGTTGGACGAAATTGTCGGCCGTGCGGATTTGCTGGCGCAGGTGTCGCGTGGATCGGCGCATTTGGACGATCTGGATCTGAACCCGCTGTTGATCACTGTCGATGGTGCATCTGACATCGTTTACAACCGTACCCGTGGTCGCAACGAAGTGCCGGACACGCTGGATGCTGAAATCGTGCGCGACGCTGCGCGTTTCCTTTCAGAGGGTGAGAAAATGCAATTATCTTACGCAGTGCAAAACACTCACCGCACCGTTGGCACCCGTACGTCGAGCCTGATTGTCAAAAATTTCGGGATGAACAACACGCTGCAATCGGATCATTTGACGGTGAAACTGCAAGGGTCGGCCGGGCAGTCGCTGGGGGCGTTTGCCGTGCAGGGGTTGAAACTCGAAGTGTCAGGGGATGCCAATGACTACGTTGGCAAAGGTCTGTCTGGCGGCACAATAGTCGTGCGCCCACCCCAGACCAGTCCACTGACTGCGTCTGACAATACCATCATCGGGAACACTGTTCTTTATGGTGCGACCAAGGGCTATTTGTTTGCTGCCGGTCGTGCGGGTGAGCGGTTTGCGGTACGTAACAGTGGTGCCAAGACTGTGATCGAAGGCTGCGGGTCTAACGGCTGTGAATACATGACCGGTGGCGTTGCGGTTATCCTTGGTGAAATCGGCGCGAATTTTGGTGCCGGAATGACCGGAGGCATGGCCTATCTATATGACCCGGATGGGACCGCGACGACCTTGATGAATATGGAAACTGTCGTGACGTGTCCGGTCACGGTTGACCACTGGGTGTCCGAATTGAAATCTCTTTTGGAACGCCATGTTGCAGAGACCAACAGTCGCAAAACCACCGAGATTTTGCGCCATTGGGATCTGGAAGTTGGCAATTTCCTACAGGTCTGTCCAAAAGAAATGCTGGTGCATTTACCCGCACCTCTGACAATAGAAGAATCAGCAATTCCGGCGGAATAAGGTCAGTAAAAATCAACCTTCCGCGTTCCAAACGGACGCGGAAGGTCAAATTGTAACCAACTTGGGTTCACCCCTTTGCAATTTGTTTACGAAAGCAGCGACATACCTGAAATTGCTAATTGCCATTTCCGGATGTTATCATGTCAACGCAATATTCTGATCAGTTCTTTTTGTCATGGATCCGGCAAATCTGGCGCAATCGCGGCTTCCATACTTTCCTGACCGGGACGCTTTGCCTATAGGTTTGGTATGGTAAGAAAAACCAAGGCCAAAGCCAAATCCAAGGCACGGACCAAAAAGACCAAATCGCGACGTTTGTCCCGGCTGTTGCGGCAGGCCGGGAATATTGCTTTGCGCGGCGGCATTATTCTTATTTTGGTTGTATTGGCATTGGTGGTCCTGTTCACGGTGGTTAATCCGCCGATTACCCACACAATATGGTCAGAATCACGTCGGCTGGGTTCGGTCGATCATGAATGGGTGCCAATTGAGGATATTGCACCTGTGATGGCACGATCGGCGGTGGCGGCAGAGGATGCCAATTTCTGCCTGCATTGGGGATTTGACATAGAGGCGATCCGTGCCGCGCTGGAAGAGGGCAATGGTCGCGGTGGATCCACCCTTAGCCAACAAGTGGTTAAAAACGTGTTTCTATGGCAGGGGCGCAGCTGGGTTCGTAAGGCATTTGAAACGGCGATCACGCCTGTTGTAGAAATTATCTGGTCAAAACAACGCATTATCGAGGTTTATCTGAACGTCGCCGAGATGGGTGAAGGCGTGTTTGGTGTCAAAGCCGCTTCGCGAAACTTTTTTGGTGTCGGGCCAGACGCCTTATCAGCGTACCAGGCCGCGCTGATTGCTGCTGCACTGCCGTCGCCACGCAAAAGGTCTGCGAAAAACCCGACGGGCAGGCATCAACGCCGCGCCGGCAAAATCGCTGACGGGGCGGCTACCATCCGCGCAGATGGCCGCGCATTGTGTTTCGAGGATTGAAAACCTGACCGTGTCGGGGCATTGATAACTGAACTGTCTGTTTAGCTGGATTATTATGGCCCGTTTGTTTCACGTCCCTTTATCCCCATTTTGTCGCAAGGTGCGGCTGTCGCTTGCCGAGAAAAAGATCGAGGTCGAGCTGGTAGAAGAACGCTATTGGGACGGCGACCCGGATTTCCTGCGACGCAATCCGGCTGCCAAGGTTCCTGTGCTAAAGCTGGACGGTCACATGATGGCTGAAAGCGCGGCAATCTGCGAATACATTGAAGAAACCCGTTCTGGCCCGTCATTGATGCCATCTGATCCCGAAGCCCGCTATGAAGTGCGCCGGTTGGTGGGCTGGTTTGATGACAAGTTTCATAACGAAGTGACGTCCAAATTGTTGTACGAGCGGGTCAATAAGAAGATCATGGGCTCTGGCTATCCTGACAGCCGAAATATCAAAGACGGGGCCAAGGCGATCAAATATCATCTGGACTACATGGGTTGGTTGCTGGACCATCGTCGCTGGTTGGCCGGGGACGATATGACATTGGCCGATTTTGCCGCTGCCGCACATTTATCGTCACTTGATTATATCTCGGATGTGGATTGGAATCGCAGTTCCGTGGTCAAAGACTGGTACGCCAAAATCAAATCACGCCCTGCCTTTCGCTCATTACTGGCCGATCAGGTTTCCGGATTCCGTCAGCCGCCACATTATGCTGATCTGGATTTTTAACCCCCAGGGTCTGCGCCAAAGAACATGACTGACGCGCTGAAATCCCTGCTTGTATCACAAGCCCTGAGTGAAGGGTTCGTAGCCGCCCGGATTTGCCGCCCGTGGGATGTGCCCGAAGTGCCGGGCCGTTTGGAAACGTTCCTTGAGGCGGGGTATCACGGGCAGATGGGCTGGATGGCCGAACGCACCCATTGGCGAGGTGATCCAGCGGCCCTATGGCCCGAGGCACGGTCGGTCATCATGCTGGCTGAAAGCTACACGCCCGAGCATGATCCCAGAGAGGTGTTGGCACAGTCAGACCGCGGTGCGATATCGGTCTATGCGCAGAACCGCGACTATCATGACATGGTGAAAAAGCGGCTTAAGCGATTGGCGCGCTGGCTGATCGCAGAACAGGACTGTGAAGTGAAAGTGTTTGTTGATACTGCGCCGGTGCCGGAAAAGGCGCTGGGGCAGGCGGCTGGGCTGGGCTGGCAGGGGAAACATACCAATCTGGTCAGTCAGGACTGGGGCAACTGGGCTTTTATCGGGTCCGTGTTTACCACGCTGGATTTACCCACAGATGCCGCCGAAGTCGATCACTGCGGGTCGTGCCGTTCCTGTCTGGACGTTTGTCCGACAGATGCGTTTCCTGCCCCGTATCAGTTGGATGCGCGCCGCTGTATTTCCTACCTGACGATCGAACATAATGGCCCGGTGGACGAGGATTTGCGCGCGTTGATGGGCAACCATATCTATGGTTGCGATGATTGTCTGGCGGCCTGTCCGTGGAACAAATTTGCGGTCGCTGCCAGTGATATACGCTATGGTGCGCGTGACGAATTGAAGGCGCCAAAGCTGGCCGAATTGGCCGTGTTGGACGACGCCGAATTCCGGGCATTGTTTTCCGGCTCAGCGGTCAAACGCATTGGCCGCAATCGGTTTGTACGCAATGTGCTTTATGCGATTGGCAATTCCAAAGACGCGTCCCTGCGCAGCATCGCGCAAGGGTTGACGGATGACACCGACCCCACTGTTGCTGATGCGGCGCGCTGGGCGTCAGGACGCCTTGGCACGCTTGGGTAGCACCCAGTCGGGGCGCGGAAAGTGGCAGGTATAGCCGTTGGGCAGACGTTGCAGGTAATCCTGATGTTCGGGTTCGGCCTGCCAGAAGTCGGCGACAGGTTCGACTTCGGTGACGACTTTGCCCGGCCAAAGGCCCGAGGCTTCGATGTCGGCAATGGTGTCGATGGCAACTGCTTGCTGGGAATCG
>JAHRVZ010000128.1 GCA_019090405.1 Paracoccaceae bacterium | reverse complement strand
GGCGTGTTCTTTGTGCTGGGGCTGGCCGAGATTCTGAACCTTGTGTTCAGCTCGATGGGCGGACCGATGGGGTCGATGTCAGCACTAGAGCTGAAAGGGTTCATTTATGGCCTGACCATCGTTTTGTTCCTGAGGTTCGAACCAGAGGGACTGATGGGAATCTATCGTGAATTCAAGAACCGCTGGGTCAATTGGCCGTTTAGATACTGATGTAACCGGTCCGGCGAAACGGACCGGAAAATAAGGGAGGAACTATAATGAACTGGATTCTAAAAGGGACGCTGTCTGCGGCACTTCTGGCCGTCGGGGCCACTGGTGCCATGGCCGAACACGGCGTCAGCGACGACAAGATCGTGCTGGGTGCTGTGGACCCGTTGACCGGCCCGCCCAGCCTGTTGGGTAAGGCACATTCGCTGGCTTTGAAGGTCTGGCAAGAAGATGTGAATGCCCGTGGCGGCATCAATGGTCGCAAGATCGAAATTGTGTTCGAAGATGACGGGTATGTTCCTGCGCGCGCTCTTCAGGGGCTCAAGAAGATGATTGATGTCAATGACATCTTTGGGCTGATCGGCACATCCGGCAGCGCACAGCTGGCGGCCATGATGCCGCTGATTGACGAACTTGGCATCCCGACGCTTAACAACATGGCGGTGAACTCGCACCACTTTAATCCACCGCTGAATTCGCTGTTTGTGGTCGGCCCGACCTATTGCCAGGAAGTGTCCACCGGAATCGGGTATCTGGTTGAAGAAAAGGGATTGAAAGACGGCAAGTTCGCGCTGGCATTTCAGGATGACGAATACGGTGATGACGTGCGTTGTGGCTACCTTAAAGCGGTCGAAAAATACGGGCTGAACAATGTGCTGGAACTGGAATTCAAGCGCGGCCAAAAAGACTTTTCAGCCGAAATGCTGCGGGCGCGGGCGGCTGGTGTAACTGTGCTGATTTCCGGAGGTGTCGTGGCTGAACATGCCATCCTGCTGAAAGAAGCCGCCAAAAACCGCATGGAAATCGCGTTTCTTGGCACCCATGCCTCGCATTTGACTCCGGTACAGGCATTGGCAGGAAGTGCTGGCGATGGCTATTATGCGGCAGATTATGTGCCCGCACTTACTTCGCTTGAAGTTCCGGGCGTGGCAAACTTCATGGAGCTGGCCAGCACATACCTCAGCGAGGGCGAGGTGAAGTCGCTGAACCGGTATTCGCTGGCAGGCTATGCCGGGGCGCTGATTTTTGAACACGCAATGGCCGAATGTGGCGCTGATCTCACGCGGGAATGTGTGATTGCCAACCTGCAAAGTCTTGACGGGTTCGAAACTGGTGGCCTGCTGGGTCCGGTCACCTATGGCGAAGGCGTGCGTCACGCGCCTACGGCCGTGATCGTTCTGCAATCCAACGCCGCCGACAAAAGCTTTTCCATCGTGTCCGAGCGTATGGAAGTCGAATAATCAGCTGACATGAAATGACAACGCCGCCCCCCGTCCCAGCAAGGGATGGGGGGCGACATAGGTAAACAGAAAGAACCCCAGATATGAGCATCACCAAACTTCTCGTGGCCAACCGCGGCGAAATCGCTGCGCGTGTGTTGCGTACCGCCCGCGCCATCGGCATCAAAACCGCCGTGCTGCGTCATCCCGCCGAGGTAGACACACCGGCACATGCGATTGCCGACGAAGTCGTGACCATCGACGGGGCAACCCCGGTTGCGGCCTATCTGGACATCGACCAGATTACCAAAGTCGCGCAGAGTATCGGGGCCGACGCCGTGCATCCCGGTTACGGGTTTCTGGCCGAGAACGCAGCTTTCGTCAAAGCACTAGACGCCGCCGGGATCATATTTGTTGGTCCCACAGAAGAGGTCATAGACCTGATGGGCGACAAGGTGCGCGCCCGTAATTACGTCGAGGAACGCGGCTTTCCGGTGGCCCCCTCGGCGATCGAGGATGATAATCCGGCCGATTTTGTGGAACGCGCCCGCGCTGTGGGCTATCCGCTGTTGATCAAACCCTCGGCTGGGGGGGGCGGTAAAGGTATGCGCATTGTGCGTGAGGACGCCCAGCTAGAAGTCGAAATCGAAACGGCTCGCCGTGAAGGCGAACGTTATTTTGGCGACGGGCGGCTGTTTGTCGAAAGCTATATCGAAAACCCGCGCCATATCGAGGTTCAGGTTATGGGCGACGGGCAGGGCAATGTGGTGCATTTCTGGGAACGTGAATGTTCAATCCAGCGCCGGTTCCAAAAGATACTTGAGGAAACGCCATCTCCTGCTCTGACACCTGAGCAGCGTGACGAAATTTGTGAATCCGCTGCTGGCATCGCGCGGGCCGTGAACTATCGCGGCGCGGGCACAGTTGAATTTATCTATGCCCCCGATGGCCGGTTCTATTTCCTTGAGATGAACACACGGCTTCAGGTTGAACATCCTGTCACCGAAATGGTCACCGGATTTGATTTGGTTGGCGAACAATTGCGCATTGCTGCGGGCGAAAAGCTGGGATTGCAGCAGGCTGATATTGGCCAGACCGGGCATTCGATCGAACTGCGCATTTGCGCCGAAGATGCGGATGCCGATTTCCGCCCCGCCATCGGTGATATCCTGTTGATGGATGAACCCGCCGGTCCCGGCGTGCGGGTGGACAGTGGTATTCTGGATGGTGGCAGCGTCACCACCGATTTTGACCCGATGTTGTCCAAGCTGATCGTGCATGGTCGCAACCGCCCCGAAGCCATCGCGCGCGCCCGTCGCGCCGCGCAGGATTATGTCATTCTGGGTGTCACCACCAACCTTGGCTATCTTGACGCGATCCTTGCACATCCGAAATTCCAGTCGGGTGATGTGTCGACAGGTTTTCTGGCAGACGAAGCCGAGGCACTGAAACAAGACCCGGACGCGGGTGATATGGACATCCTGATGGCCGCCACGGCGCTGTCTGATGCACGCCTTGTGCGCACCGTTGAAAATGTGCCTGAAATTTACCGTATGATGGGAGGCTGGAGAAACTGATGCGCCGTATTCTGGAAATCAACGGGGAAGAAACCCCGATCTGGCTGGCCTCGACCGGACAAACCCATGTTCTGCATCTTGGCGAACGTGAAATCCCCTGCACCCTTGATCCGGCAACCGGCAAAGGTGCCTATACGTTGGTTATGGACGGAACCTCTGTCGCGCTGCGTATTGCCGTAGGCGAAGACGCTACATTCGTGCACCTCAATGGACGCGCCTATGAAATCGGGCGCACCGATCCGTCACAAACACTGGGCGAGACCGGAGGCGGTGCCGCGCAGGATCAGATGGTCGCTCCGATGCCGGGTGTCGTGGTGTCGGTTTCTGTAGCAGCGGGTGACTCTGTGACCGAGGGTCAGGCGTTAATGGTGATCGAAAGCATGAAACTGGAAACCACCCTTTCCGCGCCGCGAGACGGGGTTATTTCCGAGGTGAATTATGCCACTGGAGACAGCTTTGGCGGTAAAGAAATATTGCTTGGTTTGGCACCACTTGAGGAGGCCGAATAATGCGACGTATGCAAAGCCACATCCGCCCGGAATCGGCGGAATTCAAAGAAGCCTCGGCGAAAATGCAAGAGGTGGTGAACCGTTTTCATGACAAACAGGACAAGGCCCGCCACGACCGCCCCCAACGGGATCTGGATCGGCTAAAGCGGCAAAATAAACTGCTGGCGCGTCAACGGCTGGAACTGCTGCTGGATCCGGGCACGCCTTTTCTTGAGTTTTCCAGTCTGGCGGCGAATGATCTTTATGATGGTCAGGCTCCGGGGGCCAATATCATCACCGGTGTCGGGGTCATTTCCGGCCGCGAAGTCGTGATCCATGCCGATGACAGTTCTAACAAGGGCGGTGCGTGGTATCCCATGTCGGTGCCAAAAATTGTGCGTGCGCTGGAATTTGCGTTGGAAAACAACCTGCCGGTTGTGCATATCTGCGACAGCGCGGGTGGCTACCTTGAGGACATGTCAGGCGTATTCGCGCCGGGTGGGCGGGTGTTCCGCAACCAATGTATCCTGTCGAAAAAGGGCATCCCACAGGTTGCCATCGTCTGTGGCCATTGCACGGCGGGAGGGGCGTATGTGCCGGCACTTTGCGAACATACCATTATCGTGCGCGACACCGGCGCGATTTTTCTAGGCGGCCCACCGCTGGTCAAGGCTGCCACTGGCGAAGAAGTATCGGTCAATGATCTGGGCGGTGCCGACATGCACACGTCGATCTCGGGCACCGGCGACTATCCGGTCGATTCAGAAGAGTCGGCAATGATATTGGCGCGCGAAATCGTCGCTACCTTTCCACGCAAACCCCGAGCCTTTGATTGGGCCGCGCCAGAAGCGCCTTATTACGATCCAAAGGAAATATATGGCATCGTGCCAACAGATTATCACGTGCGGTTTGACATGCGAGAAGTCATTGCCCGCATCGTTGATGGGTCGCGGTTTCATGAATACCAACCGGATTATGGCACCACTTTGGTGACCGGATATGCCCGTATTTGGGGCTGTAAGGTCGGTATTTTGGGCAATAATGGCGTGCTGTTCAATGACAGTTCCCTAAAGGCTGCGCATTTCATTCAGCTTTGCAACCAAAACGGCACTCCGCTGATTTTCTTGCAAAATACAACAGGTTACATGATTGGTCGCGAATACGAAGAACGCGGAATCACCAAAGATGGGGCCAAGATGCTGATGGCTCAGGCCGGGTCCGAGGTGCCGAAACTGACGGTTCTAACGTCGGGTTCATTCGGGGCCGGTTATTACGGCATGTGTGGTCGGGCGTGGGATCCGCGCCTGATTATGTCCTGGCCAAGTTCGCAAATGGGCGTGATGGGGCCAGAGCAGGCCGCGCGCACCTTGGGCGATGTGAAACTGGCACAGATGCGCCGCGCTGATCCTGATCTCAGCGAAGAAGCGGTGCAGGAATTGCGCGACCGTGTGCGCGCCAAGGCAGAGAACGAAACCTCGGCCTATTGGTTCACATCGCGGATGTTTGACGATGGCATCATCGACCCGCTTGATACCCGCAACATGCTGGGTATTGCCCTGACCTGTGCGGCCGGAGTGACCCCCAATGCGCCGCATTACGGCGTCTACAGGATGTAAACATGCGTCGCATCAAAACCAACATTGACAAGAACTCGGCCAGCTATCGTGAAAATTACGCGGCCATGTCCGCCAAGCTGGAAGAATTCCGCGACCGCCAGAACGCTGCGCGCTACGTGCGGCCGCAGCGCGATATGGATCGTCTGAAGCGGCAGAACAAACTGTTCGTGCGCGACCGGATCGAACTGTTGCTGGACCCCGGTACTCCGTTTCTGGAATTTTCACCGCTGGCGGCCTGCCGTGAATATGACGGCACGGTGCCCGGTGCGGCCACGGTCACGGGCATCGGCATCGTCAACGGGCGAGAAGTTGCGATTCATGCGGATGATGCCAGCGTCAAAGGGGGCGCTTGGTACCCGCTTACCGTCAAGAAAATCGTGCGGCTGCTGGATGTTGCGGTCGAAAACCATCTGCCAGTTGTGCATATCTGCGACAGTGCGGGCGGGTTTCTGCCGCTTCAGCACGGGGTGTTTCCTGACCGCTATCTGGCCGGGCGGATGTTTCGCAACCAGACGGTTCTAAGTCAGATGAACGTACCACAAGTGGCGATTGTCGCCGGGCATTGCACCGCTGGTGGCGCCTATATCCCGGCCCTAAGCGACTATAACGTGATCGTCGAGGAAACCGGAGCGGTGTTTCTGGGCGGCCCACCTTTGGTCAAGGCTGCAACCGGCGAAGAAGTCGGCGTTCAGGAACTGGGTGGTGCTGTCATGCATACGTCGGTTTCGGGTACGGTGGACTACCGCGCCCCCAGCGAAGAGGCAGCCATTGCTCTGGCGCGTGAAATTGTCGGCCAATGGAAGCCGGCAGAAAAGTCGGAAATTGAAACCGCCCCGCCGGAACCACCGTATTACGACCCGCAAGAGCTATACGGCATCATCCCCAAGGACCGCAAAACCCAGTTTGATGTGCGTGAAGTGATTGCCCGTATCGTCGATGGCTCGCGGTTTCACGAATACCAGCCCAACTTTGGCACCACTCTTGTGTGCGGCTACGCGCATATCTGGGGCTTTAAGGTCGGTATTCTTGGCAATAACGGGGTGTTGTTTAACGACAGTTCGAAAAAGGCAGCGCATTTCATTCAGCTTTGCAACCAAAGCAATACGCCGCTGGTTTTTCTGCAAAACATCACCGGCTATATTGTCGGGCGCGAATATGAAGAGATTGGCATTACCAAAGACGGGGCGAAAATGCTGATGGCGCAGGGCGGGTCTGTGGTGCCGAAATTCACCGTCATCATCAACGCCTCGTACGGCGCGGGGAATTATGGCATGTGTGGGCGGGCGTGGGATGCGCGCACCCTGTTCATGTGGCCTCAGGCCGAAATCGGCGTGATGGGGGCGGAACAGGCGGCCAACACCATGGCCGATGTGAAAATCCGCCAGCTAAAACGCGAGGGCAAAGAGTTGAGCGAGGCAGATATTGCCGCGATCCGCGAACCTGTGCTGGAAAAGTACGAAACTGATGTCGAGGCTTATACCTCAACGTCGGAACTGTGGGATGACGGCCTGATTGACCCGGTGGATACGCGAAATGCGCTGGGCATGTCGATATCCGCCGCTCTGAATGCGCCGATTGCCGATCCGAACTACGGGATTTTCCGCCTGTGATGCAATGGAAAGGTGTCAGGTGAATGTGATCGGGGACCAGAATAGCTCCATTTGCTGCACGGGCAGTGAAGCTATGCGTTATGCCGATTCCGGCATCTTTGGACAGTCGCAAAATTGATATGGCAAAACGCGGCATCTGGACATTGGCAAATGGCGGGCTAGTGTCGCGACTAACAGTAAGTCGCAAAGCACAAGCATGATAAACTTCGCAAATAACTGGCCTGTCATTCGCAGTAAGGACGTTTGGTTCTTGTCCGGCACAGGTCATTCCTCACCCGATGCCGCCCCGGCTCATATTTCGATTGCTCGAAACTTCGCGCGCCCGCAGATTTCAGAGAGGTTGGCGGATGGCGTTGCAGCGGTTTAGTAAAAACCTGTTATCATGGCTGATACGTCCGTTTCAGTCTGAACACTCAGCCGAAGTCAAACGGCGCGGGCCACAGACCCATGTCATTATTCTGGATGGCACTCTGTCCTCGCTCGAGCCGGGCTATGAAACCCATGCGGGCAGGACGTATCGTCTTTGCCGTGAAATGGGAGCCGAAGTGTCGGTCTTTTACGAGGCCGGATTGCAGTGGCCAAACTGGCGCATGACCCTGGATGTGTTGCTTGGACGTGGGATAAACCGGCAAATCCGACGTGCTTATGGGTTTCTGGCCTCACGCTATCGCCCTGGCGATCAGATAATCCTGATGGGGTATTCGCGCGGGGCATATGCAGTAAGATCATTGGCCGGGGTGATTGATATGGTCGGACTAGTACGGGCCGAACATGCAACCGTGCGCAATATCAGCACGGCCTACCGGCACTACCAGCTGCATCCGGGCGGGCCGCAAGCCAAGTCTTTTTCGCGCCTCTTTTGTCACGAATTTGTCCCGATCGAAATGGTCGGGGTTTGGGATACGGTCAAAGCGCTGGGTTTGCGCATGCCTATCTTGCGACTCTGGGCATCGTCTAGCCACAAGTTTCACAACCATTCTTTGGGACCAAGCATTTGCAACGGCTATCAGGCGCTGGCGATGGATGAGACGCGCAGTGTCTTTAAACCCGTGATGTGGACGTCACGGCCCGACTGGCCGGGCCATCTGGAACAGGTCTGGTTCCGCGGAGCGCATGGCGACGTTGGCGGACATCTGGGCGGGTTCGAAGTGGCGCGTCCATTGGCAAATCTGTCATTGGTATGGATGTTGAACCGGGCCGAAACCTGTGGATTGCCGTTGCCAAACGGTTGGCAGGCGCGATTTTTCACTGATCCGACAGCCCCTTCTGTTGGGACATGGCGCAGCTGGGGTAAACTATTTCTGCAGCGAAGTTCGCGCATTATTGGTCAGGATCGTTCAGAACACATTCACGAAAGCGTTGCAGCCTCCATGGTCAAAGACCCTAAGTAAGTCAAATTCAGTTTGGCAAAAATATCCCCGCCGGAGGCAAGAAATTTCTATTTCCGCGACATTTCCATAATAATGCAGGTGGTCGAACCTGTGGCGTATAATTTGCCATTCTCAACACCACGAATCTCACCATGCGCAATGCCGGTCGAACGTCCGGCATGATCTATCTCGCCAATGCAGTCGATCATCATGCCCAATGGAATCGAGTGGGTGATGTTAATCTTGTATTCCAGTGTTGTATAAATAGATCCACGAGGGACTTTGGTCATCACAGCACAGGCCATAGCACTGTCCAGTAGCGTTCCATACCAGCCACCATGTACAGTTCCCATTGGGTTGGTAACGTTGAATTCCGGCGCGCCACGAAACACTGCGCGCCCGTCGTCGATTTCTAGCAGAGAGTATCCCATCGTCTGGCTGATTGGCGGGCCGGGATGCTTACCATCAACGATGCCCTGCATAAACTCCAGTCCGGACATGGACAAAACTTCGGCCTGCGTCAGCAGGTCTTGGGGGCCGTTGGCAAAATTCATTTCGCGTATCTCCTGTTGCGCTGAACGCTAACAGGCAGATCGGCAAGAACAAGTTTTACGCGACGTTCTGCAGTCGATTACCGGCCGTGATGCCCAATGCGTGACACACATCCCGGGTCAGCTCCGGGCGGTTCAGGGTATAGAAATGCAACCGCTCGACACCTTCGTCGATCAGATCGCTGCAAAGTTCTGTGCATATCGCGATGGCCAGTAAATCCTGGCGATCGTCCCGCACCGCAGTCTCAAACGCGTCAACCAGCCAGTTCGGCATTTTGGCTCCACAGCGCTCTGCAAACGCGCGCGCGCCTTTCCAGTTCTCGATTGGCAGAATGCCAGGCGTGATGGCTTTGTCGATCCCGGCTTTGGCACAGGCATCTCGAAAGCGCAGAAAAGTGTCGGCTTCAAAAAAGAACTGAGTCAGAGCCTCGGTAGCACCAGCATCAAGCTTGGCCTTAAGCCAGTCAACGTCAGCCTTCATATCACGGGCCTCTGGATGTATGTCCGGATAGGCACCAACGCGGATGTTGAATTTGCCGGTCTCAGCAAGCGCCTGAATCAATTCACAAGTGTTGGCAAACCCTTCTGGATGGGCCTCAAACTTGTCCTGCCCTTTTGGGGGATCCCCACGCAGCGCCACAATGTCTTTTACGCCAGCACTGGCAAAATTGTCAGCAATCGCAAGCGTTTCTGCACGGGTGGCATTAACACAGGTCAGATGCGCGGCCACATTCAGCCCACTTGATTTATGCAGCGTCGTCACCGCATCCCGTGTCAAATCCCGCGTGGTGCCACCTGCGCCATAGGTTACAGATACAAACCGCGGGTCCAACGGCGCCAGTGCCTGCACTGTATCCCATAGGCGAAATGAGCCTTGCAACGATTGGGGCGGGAAGAATTCGAACGATATGGCGGGCGTGGGCATAGTTGATTCCTTTGGTTTCACCCCTTGTCGCATGATGTGAAACGTGAAACAAATTCATAATTCTCAAGAACAACATGAGTTGGATGATAGTTGCATATCGAATTCCGCCATTTACGCACGATCAAAGCGATACACGAGGCCGGCGGTTTGGGCCGCGCTGCGGACCGGCTGAACATCACCCAAAGTGCGCTCAGCCATCAGGTCAAGGGGCTTGAGGATCAGGCGGGAGTTGAGCTGTTTGTGCGTCGTTCCAAACCGATGAAATTGTCGGCAGCGGGGTTACGGTTGCTTCGACTGGCCGAGCAGGTCTTACCGCAGGTCGAGGCGATGCAGGAAGAATTTTCAAACCTGCGCGATGGCAAAAGCGGGCGCATGCATATCGCAATCGAATGCCACGCCTGTTTTG
>JAHRVZ010000127.1 GCA_019090405.1 Paracoccaceae bacterium | reverse complement strand
GGCAGACGATGATAGGACTGCGGCCCCACAACCAGATCGACCATGGGTTGGCGGCGGATGATTTCTGCGCCCTCAGCCTGCGCTACACAGCCTGCAACGCCAATTTTAAGATCGGGTTTTGCGGTTTTCAGCCGCTTAAGCCGTCCCAGTTCGGAATAGATCTTTTCAGCCGCCTTTTCCCGGATATGGCAGGTATTCAACAGGATCATATCAGCATCGTCCGCCGAATTTGTTTCGACATACCCCTGCCCACCCAGCGCCTCGGCCATGCGTTCGCTGTCATAGACATTCATCTGACAACCATAGGTCTTGATAAACAGTTTCTTGGGCGCAGTCATGGGTTGACCTTTGTGATGCGGGATTAGCCCTGCCCATAAAGAGATCAGGGACAGCTTGCAATAAACGCGCAATTAACCGAGTCTGGCGCAAAATGCCAGCAGGCCATAAGCAGACCAACAGGATACAAGGCATGAACTACGCTTCGCTCGACGATTTTCTTGCACGTGGGAAAACGGCGCTGGCCAAAGGCCCGGTGGCGATGATCTTTGTTGAGGACGATGTTGAACTGGATACAACGGCCCGTCACCATCTGGAATGCGGGTTTAAATCTGTCCTGATGTTGATGCCCGATGCGTTTGACCTGCCTGATGATATCACCGAAAAAACCCACCGCATCACCTATGATTGCAACGCTCAGAACGCCGTTCCAAACGCGGTAAATGCTGTCAACGACGCCGCCGATGGCGTCTGGCTTTATTACTGCTACAACGCCGAATTCCTGTTCTTTCCGTTCATCGAAAGCCGCAGCATCGGTGAAATGCTGGCGTTTCACACCGAAGAGCGGCGCGATGCCATGCTGACCTATGTCATTGATCTTTACGCCGAAGATTTGCAACAGACACCATCGGCGGTTTCACTTGACCACGCGTTTTTGGATAAATCCGGTTATTATGCACAGGCCCGCACCGATCCAACCACCGGCACCGCCAAGGAACGGCAGTTGGATTTCTTTGGCGGGTTGCGTTGGCGATATGAGGAACATGTTCCCAGGAACAGCCGCAAAATTGATCGAATCGCCCTCTTTCGGGCGACCAAAGGACTGAAATTGCGATCTGATCACACGTTTGAAGATCAGGAATACAACACCTATGCCTGCCCCTGGCACCATAATCTGACCGCTGCGATCTGCTCATTTCGGGCCGCCAAGGCTCTTAAAAGGAATCCGGGCTCGACGCATTCAATCAATAGTTTTCGCTGGCATAATTCGACAGCTTTTGAATGGCACTCGCGTCAGCTTTTGGATCTTGGCCTTATGGAACCGGGGCAATGGTTCTGAACGCCAGATAATTCGCAGCCCACGCATTTTCCGTGGCTCAAACGGAAGAGCGCGGTCATGTCTGATTTGCGCATGCGGTCCTCTTTTTCTGCCTCTTAAAAAATAGTCAATCGCAGACCTTTAAACTTCATTTTCAAATGATACATCTACCCCTGTTGACACGAGTCAATACTTCACACCTTCATTCAGAAAAGCCAACAAAACTATGGATAACCGATGCTATTTGAAAAGCCGTTTGAGCGAGGTGAGTGCGGCCCCCAATATGTCCGACAATGAAGTTGCGTTATTGTTGCTCAAAGCAATTCAAGAGCAAAAGCATCCAAAGTTGCGGGCCATTTTGATCGAAAATCTTAGCACCGGGCCGCTTGGGGATCTGGTTACAGATTGTATCGAACGATTGACCCAGCTTGGCCTAACCGTTCAAGAACCCGAAGAAGCGTATCTATCAACCAACAATAGCTTCCGCGCCCAAAATCACAGATTGCAATAGGTACAATCTGTTGGCACGCGCATTAGCGTGACCAGATTTGCGGGAACCAATCCTCACGCAACCGCTGTCCCGGCTTCATGCCATGTCCGGGATAGGGCGGAGACGTCGGCCCCGGGCGTTCAACATAACGGGCATCATCCCCTAACAGACGCAGCGAAAACGCGCGCCGACGTGTCGGGTTGTCGTTGCCCCGCGCCCCATGCAGCGTGCGAAAATGAAACGCCACCGCGTCTCCTGGCTGCATCGCAAATTCGACGATCTTCATACCTTCAGCATCAGGATCAGGCACCAGCATGTAATCGTCCTGATCTGGAAAGAAATCCGCGTTGGATGCCCATCGGGTTGGCAGGACATCCTTTTCCCACAGATGCGAGCCTACAACACAGCGCAATGTCGCAGTGTCAACGGCGTCCAGCGGAGACCAGAAACTAACGTTTTGTTGACCTTCAACAAAATAATACGGTGCATCCTGATGCCAAGGAGTTGCCATTGATGTTCCCGGTTCCTTAACCAGAACATGATCGTGAAACATCTGGACGGTATTCGACTGCATCAGATCCGCGGCCACTTTGGCGGCGGCGGAGTCGCGTATGACCTGCCCAAATTCGGCGATTCTCGTCCAGTTGCAATAGTCGTCAAAAAAGCGCCCGCTTTCACCGTCGCGTTTGTTTTCAGACGCAAACGGTCCCGGCTTTGCCATATTGGCGGCCACCCCTTTGCGCAAGCGTTCCACCTGATCGCCAAAAAGCCCCGGAATGAGAACCACGCCATCACGCTGATAGGTGTCAATTATTTCCTGGGTGACAAGAGGATGAGGCATGGCAGGCCTTGTGAAGGCGACTCCGAATTAGACTTTGCGCAGGCGAATAATCACATCGACCGAGGCGATTTCGACGCCCTCTGGTGCATCGGGAACGCTGGAAAGAACCAATTGATCTGCGGGCGCATCGGTCAGGCGGCCTTCGTCTTCCCAAAAGAAATGCGGATGGTCATGGGTGTTTGTGTCAAAATAGCTTTTGGATCCGTCCACCATGATCTCTTGCAGCAGACCAACATCGCAGAATGCACGTAGTGTATTGTAGACCGTGGCCAGTGATACCGAATCCTGATTGCGCTTGGCGGATTCAAACAGGCTCTCGGCGGTAACGTGGCGATGCTGCCCATCTCCGATCAACAATTCAGCCAAAGCCATACGCTGGCGGGTCGGCCGCAAACCTGCACCATCCAACCAAATGGTGGCGTTTTCTAAGGAAGATGGGGTCATATTGGCTCTCACTTATCGCTCTGTCCCTATATATATGGCCGGAAGCACTTAGAATTCAATTGAAATTAGTTCGCAACAACTGCGGCATGGCGCGCGGGACTTATGGCCAAGCGCACTTGCAGCACCCCGCGCGCCGATGCTAGACCAAAGCAAAGTAGATCAAGACCCTGTAGGAGACGCGCCTTAATGTCCCAATATCCAAGTACTTTCGACAAAGAAGGCCTGCTGAAATGCGCCCGAGGTGAACTTTTTGGCCCCGGCAACGCGCAATTGCCTGAACCCCCGATGCTGATGATGGATCGGATCACCGAAATAAGCGCGGATGGCGGCGAAAACGGCAAAGGCCATGTGGTTGCTGAATTCGACATTCACCCGGACCTTTGGTTTTTTCAATGCCATTTCCCCGGCAACCCCATCATGCCCGGCTGTCTTGGGTTGGACGGATTGTGGCAACTCACCGGTTTTAACCTTGGCTGGCGCGGTATGACCGGGCAAGGCATGGCCATGGGTGTAGGCGAGGTCAAACTAAAGGGCATGGTCAAACCTGACCGCAAAATGCTGACCTATTATGTCGACTTTACCCGCGTCATCGACCGTCGTCTGAAACTTGGCGTTGCAAACGGACGGGTTGTCGCCGACGGCGAAGAGATTTATGCGGTAAAAGATATGAAAGTGGGTCTGGCAGCCGCCAGCGCCTAATCATACACCTATAAAGGAGACCGCCGATGCGTCGTGTCGTTGTCACTGGGCTGGGGATTGTCTCATCCATCGGAAATAATGTGGATGAAGTACTGGCGTCGCTTAAGGCCGGAACATCCGGGATCGAAGCCAGCGAACAGATGATCGAACATGGCTTTCGCAGTCAGGTTGCCGGAACGATCAATATCAATCCCGCTGAACATATCGACAAGCGTGCATTGCGGTTCATGGGGCCGGGCGCGGCCTATGCCCATATTGCCATGGGGCAGGCGATTGCTGATGCCGGTCTAAAAGAAAGCGATATCATCAATCCGCGTACCGGGTTGATTGCCGGATCAGGCGGCCCATCAACGTCGGCAATGCTGGTCGCACATCAAACCGTCCTGGAAAAAGGCGCGCCCAAGCGGATTGGCCCGTTTGCAGTCCCTAAATGTATGTCCTCGACCATCAGCGCCAACCTGTCGACGGCGTATAAGATCAAGGGTATCAACTATTCCATCACCTCGGCCTGTTCCACCAGCCTGCATTGCATCGGCAGCGCATCCGAGCAGATTATGCTGGGCAAACAGGACGTCATGTTTGCCGGTGGCGGCGAAGAACTGGACTGGACGCTTAGTTGCCTGTTTGACGCCATGGGTGCCATGAGCAGCAAATATAATGACACACCTACAGTTGCCAGCCGTGCCTTTGACGCCAATCGCGATGGGTTCGTGATTTCTGGTGGCGGCGGTATTCTGGTTCTTGAAGAACTGGAACACGCCCGCGCGCGTGGTGCAAAAATCTATGCCGAAGTCACTGGTTTTGCCGCCACATCTGACGGCCACGACATGGTTGCCCCATCCGGAGAGGGTGGCGAACGCGCCATGCGACTGGCGCTTGAAACCCTGCCCAAAGATCGCAAAGTTGGCTATATCAACGCCCACGGCACATCGACCCCGGTTGGTGATGTCGGAGAGGTCGAGGCCGTGCGCCGCGTATTTGGACAGGGCAGCACGCCGCCAATCAGTTCGACGAAATCAATGACCGGCCACGCGCAGGGCGCGGCGGGTGCTCTTGAGGCGATATTCAGCCTGCTGATGCTGGACAATGATTTCATCGCCCGTTCGATCAATGTTGAAACGCTGGATCCGGCGCTGGATGCGTCTGAGATTGCGCTTGAGACCGTGCAAAACGCAGGGCTGGACAGCGTGATGACCAACAGTTTCGGATTTGGCGGAACCAATGGATCAATGATCCTTT
>JAHRVZ010000126.1 GCA_019090405.1 Paracoccaceae bacterium | reverse complement strand
GCATGGGTGCCGATGACAATATCGACGATTCCACGCGACATTGCCTCGCGGGTGGCTTGCGCGTCTTTTGCACTAACAAAACGCGATAACTGCCTGACTTCTATAGGGAACCCGCAAAACCGTTCGGCAAAGCTGGCATAATGCTGCCGCGCCAGCAAGGTCGTCGGCGCAATGATCGCCACCTGCACGCCCGACATTGCCGCCACAAAGGCCGCGCGCATCGCGACCTCGGTTTTACCAAAGCCAACGTCGCCGCACACTAGCCGGTCCATCGGTTGCCCACTGGTCAGATCGTCCAGTACATCGCCAATCGCGCGCAGCTGATCGTCGGTTTCCTGATAAGGGAAACGCGCCGAAAAAGCATCCCAGCTGCCCGGAGGCGGGTCCAGAACCGGGGCCTTGCGCAAGGCACGTTCGGCCGCGACACGGATCAAACGATCCGCCATTTCGCGGATGCGTTCCTTTAGTTTGGCCTTTTTCGCCTGCCATGCACCACCACCAAGACGGTCCAGCAGACCTTCGTCATGGCCATAGCGCGACAGCAGTTCGATATTTTCAACCGGCAGGTACAACCTTGATTTTTCGGCATATTCCAGCAGCAGGCATTCATGCGCGGCGCCCGCAGCGCTGATCACTTCCATGCCCTGATAGCGGCCAATACCGTGATCCACATGCACCACCAGATCACCAGTTGACAGCGATTGCGTTTCGGTCAGGAAATTCGCGGCTTTGCGCTGCCTTTTGGGCGCGCGGATCAGCCGATCTCCCAGAATGTCCTGTTCCGCCACCACCGTCATATCCGGCGTCTCAAAGCCATGCTCAAGCGCCCAAACGGCCACATAAAGCCCTTTTTTGCCGATCCGCGTGGCATTGGTGATTTCAATGGTTTCGCTTAGGCCTTCGTCCTGGATCAATCCGGCAAGGCGTTCACGCGCACCTTCGGAATATGAGGCAACAACAACCGGACCAGTCTGCATTTTTACTTTAAGATGATCTACTAACGACCCGAAAAGGCTGATAGTTTCCTGCTGTCTCTCTGGTGCGAAATCACGTCCTATACGACCACCAGCATCAATCACACCCGGCCCACTGGCCTGTGGTAATGCACTAAATTGCAACGTACGGCGATCTACAACAGCCGATTCCCAAGCAACATCATCCAGATACAGCAATTCAGGCGGGATCGGTTTATAAACGCTGTCCATGCGTGTCTTGGCCTGTGCTGCAATCTGGCGGGTTTCGAACTGATCGACTATCCCGTCCCACCGCGCCAACCGCGCTGGGGTGGATTGTTCATCCAGCGTGATCGTCGCCTTGGGCAGATAGTCAAACAGCGTCTCAAGGTGGTCATGAAAGAACGGCAACCAATGTTCGATTCCCTGATGTTTGCGCCCGGCGCTTACCGCCTCATATAGCGGATCATCAGTGCCTGCCGCGCCAAATTCTATGCGATAGTTCTGGCGGAACCGGGTGATTGCCGCTTCATCCAGAATGACTTCGCTGACCGGGGCCAGTTCAATAATGCTTAGTTTTTCGGTGGTCCGTTGCGTTGCCGGATCAAACCGTCGCGCGCCGTCCAGCACATCGCCAAACAGATCAAGCCGCACAGGCCCGCTGTCGCCCGGCGGATAGATGTCGATGATACCACCGCGAATGGCGTAATCACCCGGCTCCATCACTGTCGGACTTTGAGTGAACCCCATGCGCACCAGAAACTGGCGCAGCGCCGCTTCGTCGATGCGATCCCCGACGACCGCTTTAAACGCGGCCTCTTGCAAAATAGAGCGCGCCGGAACCCGTTGGCTTGCCGCATTAAGCGTCGTAAGCAACACAAACTGCGACGGCATGTCATGCACAAGTGCCGCCAGCGTCGCCATCCTCGCCGCTGCGATGTCGGCATTAGGTGACACGCGGTCATACGGCAGGCAATCCCAGCCGGGAAACACCAGCACCGGCATATCCGGTGCAAAAAACGCCAAAGCCGCGCGTGTCGCGGCCAATCGTTTATCGTCGCGCGCAATATGACAGACCGGACCAGTTGATTTGGCGATCTCGTTCAGGATCAAACGGGCGTCAAAGCCCTCGGGCGCACCGCCAACAGTGATATGTTTGGATTGAGACATGACCCTGCAGACTAACCGCCAAGCGGACCAATAGACAGATTTTGATACATACCCCACAAGGCGGTACAGAATATCGCAATTGTGCCGATCATCTGAGTATACAGGCGATGGCGCATCAGGCGTTTATGAATCACTGCGGCCTCAAACCCTTCGCTTTCGATCAAACGAGCGGTGGACAGGCTTAGCAAACCGACCAGAGACATTGGAAATCCAAGACAAAACAGGGCTTGTGCGAATTCCATATCATAGAAAAATCCCAGCACGATCAGCCCGGACAAAATGAAACAGCTAAATCCAAGGATCCAGAGACCAGACAATCGACCGATATAAAGCAGGCGATTAACATTGACCCGGGTTAGGTCTTCAAGATCAATCGCGGGCTGCCCGCCTACGCGTTTTGCCCGTGAAATCATGTCGAACGGAACACCAAGAACCCAGTGACTGGTCGATGACCAGACAACAGCCAACGCAATCCAGAACCAGAGGTTGGAAAAGGACCGCATATCAATAAGCTCGAAAATTGACGAATACCAGTTCAAGCGTGCTGCCCTTTAATTAGGTTTATGTTTGACGCAATTGCGACATAAGGCGATTGTCGCCCTTGTGAGTGCTGATATTCCATGCCACCCAATGAACAAATATTCAAGGAGATCGCGCCAGATGAAACCAGTTGTTGCACCATTCCCCGCAGCGCGGTTCCGCCGTGCCCGAAAATCGGCGGCAATGCGGGCCTTGGTTCGGGAAAACGCATTGTCGGTATCTGATTTGATCTGGCCGATCTTTGTACGCGATGGCGACAATATCGAAGAACCAGTCGCGTCAATGCCCGGCGTGTCCCGTCGCAGTGTTGACCGGATCGCGCAAGCCGCACGCGAAGCTGCCGATCTGGGCATTCCTGCGATTTGTCTGTTTCCTTATATTGATGCCTCGCTAAAGACCGCCGATTGCGCCGGGGCTTGGGATCCTGACAATCTGGTCAACCGGGCAATCCGCGCCATCAAAGACACCGTCCCCGAAATAGCAGTAATGACCGATGTGGCGCTGGATCCTTACAACATCAACGGCCATGACGGGTTTGTGGTGGATGGAGAAATCATCAATGACGCCACGGTTGATGCCTTGGTGAAAATGACGCTGGCTCAGGCAGAGGCGGGAGCGGATATTATCGGTCCCTCAGATATGATGGACGGACGCATAAAAGCGATGCGCACAGCGCTTGAATCCGAAGGCCATCAAAATGTGCTGATCCTGTCCTACGCTGCCAAATACGCCAGCGCCTTTTATGGCCCGTTTCGCGATGCGGTGGGGGCAACCGCTGCCCTGAGCGGGGACAAAAATACCTATCAGATGGACCCGGCCAATTCGAACGAGGCTTTGCGTCTGATTGAACGTGACCTGAACGAAGGTGCGGATATGGTCATGATCAAACCCGGCATGCCCTATCTTGATATTTGCCGACAGGTCAAAGACAGCTTTGGCGCGCCGACCTTTGCCTATCAGGTGTCCGGTGAATACGCGATGATCAAAGCTGCGGCGCAAAATGGCTGGATTGATGGCGAAAGGGTTATGCTGGAAAGCCTGATGGCATTTCGCCGGGCGGGCTGTGATGGCGTTTTAACCTATTTTGCCATGGACGTGGCGCGCGCGATCAACGGATAGACCGCAAAACACCCAAAATGCAGCAATAAGTCGCCGATTCAGCATCACTCTATAGTGACAGAGCCTACAAAAATGGGTATATCTTGTGCCAAGACCGGGAAATCCGGCGCAACCATGTAAGTAGACAGGCACATATCCCATGACCATGACCCCTATTCGACTGACCCGTCGCGGATTTACCGTATCCGCGTTGGCAGGCCTTTCCGTAACCGCGGCATGCGGCAACGGCGTCGGCAGCGACGGCAGCGCCAAAATTGATGCGCGTGTCGATGCAACGATCACCCAGATGTACGATTTATTTCCCAACACAAGAACGCTGGCTGAAAAATCCACCGGCATGCTGGTGATGCCGCTTGTGACCGAGGCCGGATTTGTTTTTGGTGCCTCTTACGGACAAGGTGCTTTGCGCGTCGGCGGCGTTACCGTTGATTATTACAGCACAACTGGCGCCAGTGCCGGACTTCAGATCGGAGCGCAGCAATATTCGCATGTCTTGTTCTTCATGACAGACGAAGCCCTAAGCAAATTCCGCCGCGCCTCTGGATGGACCGCAGGAGCCGACATTGGATACGTGGTCAGTGATCAGGGCGATTCCGTTGCCACCGATTCAAATACCTTGCGTTCGCCCATTCTGGCGGCTGTTTTCGGTCAGGCGGGTCTGCGCGTCGGAGCCACGCTTGAAGGCTCAAAATACACGCGTATCATCCCTTAAAGGCACAAATCGCCTTCAATTTCTTCTCGTCCCAAATACTCAGCCAAAGGCTTCTCCTACCCTTTTTGGGGTAGGAGAATTAGAAAACTAACCTGCTTGGCGCAATCGTTTTAGCAGGCTTGACGTATCCCACCGCCCTCCGCCCATCTTCTGCACGTCCTTATAAAATTGATCGACCAAAGCTGTGATGGGCAGGCTGGCACCGGTCTGATCCGCAGTATCCAGACATATCCCCAGATCCTTGCGCATCCAGTCAACGGCGAAACCGTGCTCAAAATGATCGTCAATCATGGTTTCATACCGATTGTTCATCTGCCAGCTGCCCGCCGCACCCTGGCTGATCACTTCGACCACTGCGCGACCATCCAATCCGGCTTTTTCAGCGAAATGCATGGCCTCGCTTAGGCCTTGCATCAAACCTGCAATGGCAATCTGGTTGCACATCTTGGTCATTTGACCGGATCCGCTGTCACCAATACGTCGGCATATGCGGGCATAGGTTCCAATGATCGGCTCGGCCCGCTCAAAGGCCAACAGATCACCGCCGCACATCACCGACAACACGCCATTTTCTGCCCCTGCCTGGCCACCGGATATCGGCGCGTCGACAAAGGCGATGTCAGCAGAAGCAGCCGCAGCAAAAAGTTCGCGTGTAACGCTGGCTGAAACCGTTGTGTGATCGACAAATATACTTCCGGCATCCATCCCGGAAAACGCGCCATCTTCGCCAATGCAAACATCACGCAGATCATCGTCATTGCCAACGCAACACAGCACAAAATCCGCAGCTTCGGCGGCCTCGCGCGGGGTCGCGGCACTGGCTCCGCCATGCTCGCCAGCCCATGCTTCGGCCTTGGCCGCAGTGCGGTTGTATACCGTCACATCATGCCCGGCGGCCTGTAAATGCCCCGCCATCGGGTATCCCATGACACCCAGTCCCAAAAACGCTAGTTTTGCCATTTGCTTTCCCCTTGATCCAGCTTATCAATATTAAGGCGTTACCTATCAGGCATTTTGGTATGGTCAAATGACCAACCCAAAAATTTCGGGCAAGACGAGGACAATAATGGCACTGGTGTTTCGCTGGCTTATCAGGCTTGTAGCAGGATTGATTGTCCTGATCGTTCTGGCAGTTGGGATGATCTATTATCTGGCCAGCCAGTCGCTGCCGGACTATGATGCCACGGTCGGGGTGCGCGGCCTTTCTGGTCAAGTCGAAATTGTGCGCGACAACGCCAATGTGCCGCATATTTTTGCCGCTGAAACTGACGCCGATGTGTTTTTTGGCCTTGGTTATGCCCATGCGCAGGATCGCCTTTGGCAAATGACCACAATGCGTCGCACCGCACAGGGCCGCCTGTCCGAAGTGTTTGGCGAACGCACGCTTTCGATTGACCGGCTGCTGCGCCGACTTGATCTATATCGGCTGGCTCAGCAATCCGTGGACGCTCAGACGCCCAAGGCCCGCGCCGCGCTCGAGGCCTACTCAAAAGGTGTCAACGCCCGTCTGAATGAAATCAACGACAAAGCACTGGGGCGTGGGGCGCCAGAGATGTTCCTGTTCAGCACCCCTGTTGCCCCCTGGCAGCCGGCGGATTCTCTGGCTGTGCTGAAACTCATGGGATTGCAACTGTCCGGCCATCTCGCAGCCGAAGTATTGCGTGCCCGCACCGACCTGATGCTGAACGATCAGGCCCGCCTGCGCGACATTCTGCCCGACGTTCCCGGCCCCGGCATCGCCGCCTTGCCTGAATATTCCTCACTGTTCCCGACCCTGCCCCGTTATGCCAGCGGCGCTGCAATGCCCGCCTCACCTCTTTCGCCATTCCCCAAGGCAGGCCTAGCCGGAGCCTCAAATGCCTGGAGTGCGGCCACCACGCGGTCCGCTTCGGGCGGCACGTTGCTGGCCAATGACCCGCATCTGGGATTTAGCGCTCCGGGGATGTGGTATCTGGCGCGGCTGGAATTGTCATCTGGTGGTGTCATAGGCGCCACCATTCCGGGAATGCCCGTTGTTCTGGCTGGCCGGTCCGAAGCACTGGGCTGGGGATTAACGTCGTCCTATATGGACGATCAGGACGTATTCATTGAACGTCTGAACCCTCAAAATCCAGAAGAATACCTAACCCCGGATGGCTATAAACCATTTCAAACGCGCCCTTCGATCATCGAAATCAAAGGCGCCGCGCCGATCACCCTGACACTTAGGTGGAGCGAGAATGGTCCGGTTCTGTCAGGCAGCATGTATAATCTGGCCACGGTCACACCGGCGGGGCACGTGGCAACACTTGGTTGGACGGCGCTGACGGCTCAGGATACGTCGATGTCAGCCGCGCTGGACCTGATGAGCGCCAAATCGGTGCGTCAGGCAATGGATATCACAAAGGGCTATATCGCCCCATCGCAAAACCTGTCGCTGGTCGATCAGGGCACTATTGCGATGAAGATGATAGGTGCAGTGCCCCAGCGCGATGCCAACAATCAAAGCCAGGGGCGGATACCCTCCCAAGGCTGGCGCATCGAGAACCGCTGGCGTGGTTATGCGCCCTATGCGTCCAACCCGCAGTTTGTTCAACCGCGTGGAGGCATATTGGGCAATACCAATAACAAACTGCTGGACCGCCCGTTTCCCAACCACATTTCTTTTCTCTGGGGTGACAGCCAGCGGATCAATCGTTGGCAAAAGCTAATGCAAAACCGTCAGGTCCATACCCGCGACAGCTTTATCGAAGCGCAGCTTGATACGGTCAGCTTTACCGCGCGATCATTGTTGCCGCTGATTGGCGCTGATTTGTGGTTCACTGAACAGGCCGCCCCGGATGGCACGCCGGAACGACAGCGCCAGATCGCGCTGGCGTTGTTGGCTGACTGGAATGGCGAGATGAACGAACACCTGCCCGAACCATTGATCTATGCTGCCTGGCTGCGCGCCTTGCAAAAACGCCTGATTGCGGATGAGTTGGGGCCACTGGCAGATGAATTCCCGCATGTGCAGCCTTTGTTCATTGAACGTGTGTACCGCAATATCGACGGCGCATCGGTCTGGTGCGATATCAGGCAAAGCGCGCCGATTGAAACCTGTACTGACATGTCACGGCTGGCATTGGATGATGCGCTGGTCTGGATCACCGAACGCTATGGGTCGACGTTGGAATCATTGCGCTGGGGGGACGCGCATCAGGCGACGCATGACCATCCGACATTGGGCAAAATCCCGTTGCTCAGTTATTTCGTCAATATCCGGCAATCGACCAGCGGTGGAGACAATACACTGTTGCGCGGCCGGACATCCGGCACCGGCGCTGATCCGTTTCAGAACGTGCATGGTGCGGCCTATCGCGGGGTCTATGATTTCGCCGATCCGGACAGTTCGGTCTTTATCACCTCGACCGGGCAATCTGGCCATTTCCTGTCGCGCCACTATGATGATCTGGCCCAGTTGTGGCGGCGCGGAGAATACATTCCAATGTCTCTGGACAGCGACCTTGCGCGTGCTGCATCTGTTGGGGTGACGGTGTTACAACCTGAAACCGCGAACTAACGGGGGCGGCTAGACCGCCAAAAAACGCGATTCCTGTTCGGCTGTCCAAACCACGGTGATGTCAAAGCCGGTTTCGGTCTGTTTTTCTGACTGCACGACGTCTTCGGCAAACAACCAGGCGCGACGTTTGC
>JAHRVZ010000125.1 GCA_019090405.1 Paracoccaceae bacterium | reverse complement strand
GTCGATCCGATCTGGTTCGGCATCGTCTTTGTCATCATGGTCGAATGCGCCCTGATAACGCCGCCCGTGGGTCTGAACCTGTTTGTTGTGCAAGCGGTCGGGAATTCCACCCTATGGGAAGTTTCGCGCGGCGTGTGGCCATTCATCATCATCATGCTACTAAGCGTCGTTGTTCTGTATTTCTTTCCGGCGTTGGCAATGTATTTGCCTTTCGCCTTCTGACTCGGGATGAGCGTTCAGCAAAAATTTCCAACGCATTCAGCCTTTGTTAGTGGCAGACCATTTAGCCATTTTGGCCGGCGCCCGGCGTGTTGACGGGGTCAGCCCCAGCCGGGCGACCCCGATGGCAGATCAATATTGTTTTCGTTCTGATTTCGACCACGTTCATCGGGGCGATTTCGGCCACTAGCGGCTATCTGGTCCCGGCACTTGCTGTAGCGACCAAAGAAACGCTGGGGGTCAGCGCCGCCTTTATCGGGTATCAGGTCACACTGGTGTTTGGCTTTGGCGGCATTTCCTCGTTGATTTCGGGGGGAATTGTCGGACGGTATGGTCCCTGTCGGGTGTTGCAGACCGCTTTGGCAATGAGCGCGGTAGGCAGCTTGTTATATTCGGTTCCTGACACGCGGGTCGTGACCATCGGTTCGATCCTGATCGGGTTCTGTTACGGGATGTCACACCCGGCGGCGTCGGTTCTGCTATCGCGGTTTGGCAGCCCGGAACGGATGAATTTTCTGTTTTCCTTCCGGCAGACAAGCACTGCATTGGGCGCGGTACTTGCGGGGCTTCTGGGTCCGGTTCTTGCGGCTATTCTGGATTGGCAATGGGCGTTTTACGCGCTGGCGGGGTTTTCGATCGTGATTGCCTTGGCGATGAACGTCGTGCGGCCCCATTGGGATGACCTGGCCGACCCGAATACAGCGATTTCAGCGCCCTGGGCTGGACTTAAACTGATTTTTCGAAACAAGCCGCTTCTTGGTCTGTGTGTGATGGGGTTTTGCCTTAGCGTCGCGCAAGTCGGCGTGCTGGCATTTCTGGTTCTGTTCGTGGTCGAAGAGGTCGGGTTTACCATGACCCAAGGCGGGTTTGCATTGTCGTTGATTAACATGCTGGCGGTTGGCAGCCGCATCTTCTGGGGATGGAAGGCCGACCGTGTCCGCAATTCTCTGGCGGTCGTGGTCGTGATGGGTGCGGTTACTACTGTCACAATTCTGGTGTTTTCCATGGCAGATTCGGAATGGTCGAAATGGCAGGTTTTTGGCATCATGGCAGTTCTTGGGCTTGCGACTTTTGGGTGGTCGGGAATAGTCATTGCGAATGTGGTCAGGCGCGCCGAATCGGATAAGATTGCCGAAACAGTTGGTGGCGCGCTGGGATTTTTCTTTTCAGGTGCGTGGGTCGGCCCAAGTGCTGGCTCGCTCATATTGCAATTCACGGGCAGTTATCAGTATGTATTTGTTTTTCTGGCGATCACGGCGTGCATTGCGACCGTCATGGCCGGGATTGCGGCGTTTCGAATTGGCTGATCGACAGAGGAGTAAGACAAAATGCTTATACGTTCCGTAGTCCGGGCCTTTGCGGTTTTCGACTGTTTCGACGGGGATAACAAAAGCCTCACGCTTCATCAGATCAGCCAGAAACTCGATCTGCCGAAATCCACAGTATTCAGGCTGTTGAACACGCTTGTCGAGATTGGGTTTATCCATCACCAGGAAGACCAAAACTATTGCATGTCGCTCAAGGTTCTGCGGTTGGCAAACCTTGTTCCGTCAACTCTGGGCATTCGCGATGTGGCCAAGCCCGAGCTGCGAGAGTTGGCCAAAAAGACCGGTGAAACGGTTTCCCTAAGCATGCTGGACGGTCAAGAAAGGCTAGTGCTGGATGTGATGGAAAGTTCATCACGTTTGCGTTCTATTGTTCGCGTTGGCGAGGTTGTCAAATTGCAGAGCGGCGCGGTTGGCCGGGTCTTTATGGCCTTCCAGCCAAACCTGAATTTCGACGAGATATTCAACGACGCCCAGGCACCTGACAATCTGGACGCGGAACTCGCTGAAATCCGTAAAGTTGGATATGCATGTTCCGTGGGGGACCGACTGGAAGGCGCGTCCGGAATGGCGGCTCCGTTGTTCGATCTGGAAGGCGAATGCAACTACTGCATTTCAGTTGCCGGTCCCGCAGTCAGAATTTCCGAGCGACAAGACGAATTTGCCACCCTTTTAACGGCCAGCGCAACCAGATTGTCGGCCCATCTTGGCAATGCCTGATTGTTGGCTCGTATTGTCTTGTTGATGTAACTATCTGTATTTCATGAATAAATTACAAGGATTGAATGATCTGCGTGCGCCGGTTTTTGACGGTTGTTTCATTTTTGGAATGCGTTTCAAAATTGCATAGACTCGTCCCTTTGGGGATGATATTGATGCCGGTATTCTCTCATTCTGCAGCCGGGAGGATCAGATCGAATTGTCGGGGGCCACCGGACACTGGTCTGTTCTGAACAAGAAAAGCGAAGCGCCATGACCAGCAAATTCGAGACTCCATTTCCATTCGAGACCATCAAGGTCGAACTGGTAGAGGATCACCTTCTTTTGGTGACGTTCAACCGCCCCGAGGCGGGCAATTCCACCAATACCCAGATGGGCCGCGAACTGTTTGAATTGTGGACCGGGCTATACATCAACCAGCAGGGTGTTCGATGTGTGGTGTTGACCGGAGCGGGTGAAAAGATATTCAACGCTGGCGGCGATCTGAAAGAACGCAACAACATGACCGATGAACAATGGCAGCAACAGCATGCATTGTTCGAAAAATGCCGCATCGCGCTGCTTGATTGTCCGGTTCCGGTGATCGCAGCGGTGAATGGCGCGGCCTTTGGCGGCGGGTTGGAAACTGTCGTGACCTGTGATTTCGCCTATGCCGCACGGCGCGCACGGTTTGCCCTGACCGAAATCAAAATCGGCATCATGCCCGGCGGTATGGGCACCCAGAACCTGCCGCGTGCAGTGGGTATTCGCCGCGCCAAGGAAATCATCCTGACAGGCAAGCCATTCAGCGCCGATGAAGCCTGTGAATGGGGTGTCGTCAACAAGGTCTGCGATGACGACAAGCTGATGGATGAGGTGCTGGAAACCGCACGCACCATTTGCAACAATGCTCCGCTGGCGATTTATCAGGCGAAAAAGTCGATGAATGTTTCCACACAGGTTGATCTTAAGAACGGCTATGCCTTTGAAATCGAGGCCTATAACCGGCTGGTTCCGACCGAGGACCGAACCGAAGGTGTGCGGGCGTTCAATGAAAAACGCAAACCGGTATTCAAGGGGAAATAGGGGCCATGGCAAAAACCGAAATTGATGTCATCTGTCGCGAAGTCGGGCTGCGCGATGGTATCCAAAGCCTGAAAACATTTGTGCCCACCGCCGAGAAAATCAGCTGGATCAGGCAAGAGGCCGCCGCCGGCATGCCCAATATGCAGGTCTGCTCATTTGTGCCGCCCAAACTATTGCCGCAATTTTCCGATGCTGCCGAAGTGGCAACAGCCGCAATGGCAATTGACGACTTGTGGGTCTCGACCCTGGTTCCCAATCTGAAAGGTGCTGAGGCGGCCCTAAAAATTGGCGTCGACGAGATTGATTTCATGAATTCGGTATCAGAAAGCCACAGCCTGTCGAATGGGCGACGCAGCACTGATCAGGCATTTGCCGAATTTGAACGGGTGCGAGATTTGCGCGATGCGCAGCCCGAAGGCAAACGTTTCAAGCTGGCCGCCGGAATGGCCACATCATTTGGCTGTTCGATCGAAGGCCATGTGCCACAAAAGAACGTGCTAAAGGCGGTCGAGCGGTTTGTGAATGCCGGAGTGGATGAGGTGATGATTGCTGACACCGTCGGATACGGAAATCCGCGCGACGTGCATCAGCTGTTCAGCCAGATCATCGCAGAATTTGGTGACACGGTTCTGGTGGGGGCGCATTTCCACGACACACGCGGGTTGGGTCTAGCCAATGTTTATGCCGCGCTTGAGGCCGGTTGCCGCCGCTTTGACGCCTCGTTGGCGGGGTTGGGTGGTTGTCCGTTTGCCCCCAATGCGACCGGAAATATCGTCATGGAAGACCTTGTTTTTCTGCTTGAGGGTGCCGGGTTGGACACCGGCATTGATCTGGCGAAACTTCTTCCGGTGCGGGAAATCATATCGCGGAACCTTCCCGAAGAACCGCTTCACGGAACATATGAAAAGGCCGGAACGCCAAAGGGATTTCCCTTTGCGCCCGCAGCCTGAATACCCATCGCAGGAGCTATAGATGAGCGAACCAAGTATCGAGTTTGAACTGGGCGACGATTACCCTGAACTGCGCAAAGGGGTTGCGAAAGTCTGCAAAGATTATCCGCCCGAGTACTGGGAATACCTTGAAAATCAACCGCCTTCGGGCAGCTATCCGACCAAATTCGTCGAGGCGCTGACCAAGACCGGGTTCCTGTCGGCGCTTATCCCCACTCAATATGGCGGGCTGGGTCTGCCGGTGCGGGGCGGGGCGGCGATACTTGAAACCATTCACGCCGAGGGCTGTACCGCTGGGCCGTGCCATGCGCAAATGTACACGATGGGCACAATCCTGCGCCACGGCAGTGACGAGCAGAAACAGAAATACCTGCCACGGATTGCCAAAGGCGAATTGCGGCTTCAGGCGTTCGGAGTGACCGAACCAACCACCGGGTCAGACACGACCCAGTTGAAAACCCGCGCCGACAAAGTGGATGGCGGATATGTCATCAACGGTCAAAAGGTCTGGATCAGCCGTGCCGGTCATTCCGATCTGATGCTGCTGATCGCACGCACGACACCCGCCGATCAGGTGAAAAACCGCGCCCATGGGGTTTCGACCTTTCTGGTCGACATGGCGGCGGCCAAGAAAAACGGCATGGTAATCACCCCCATCGACGCGATGATTAACCACAACACAACCGAAATTTTCTTTGACGACGTCTGGATCCCCGAAGACAGCCTGGTTGGCGAAGAAGGCAAAGGGTTCCGCTATATTCTGGATGGTATGAACGCCGAACGCTGTCTGGTTTCAAGCGAAACGATAGGCAACGGGCGCTATCTGCTAGACCTTGCGATCAACCACGCCAACGACCGAAACCTGTACGGTAAACAGCTGTCGTCCAATCAGGCGATTCAGTTTTCGATTGTTCAGGCCTATGCCCAACTGGAAACCGCCGATCTGATGGTCCGCAAGGCAGCGGCGATGTTTGACGCCGGTCTCAAATGCGGCGCCGAGGCAAACATGAGCAAGATCCTGTCGGGCGAGGCGGTTTGGGCCTGCGCCCAGGTCGCGCTGAATGTGATGGGTGCGTCCGGGCTGGCAAAATCTTCGTCGATCCAGCGCAAATGGCGTGAATCACGCACTGCGCGAAATTCACCGATTTCACCAAATATGGTGTTGAATTTTGTTGGCCAGCATGTGCTTGGCATGCCACGTTCGTATTGATAACAGGGATTTACCAATGACTGATACTTTGTTGAAAATGCGCATCGACGACAACGATTATGACGAATTTCGCGATCCGCTAAAGGCCATGTGCGCCGATTTTCCCCCGGCCTACTGGCGACAGCTAGAAGACAGCTCTCCTGATCAGAGATACCCGGCCGAATTTGTCGATACGATGCTGAAATCGGGGTTCTTTGGGGCGCTTATTGCAGAAGACTTTGGCGGCGTTGGGCTGCCGCTGCGTGTGGCGGCGGTGATATTGCAAACCATTCACTCTACGTCATGTAATGCGGGCGGTGTTGTGGGGCAGATGTATCTGTCGACCATCCTCAGCCAGCACGCAAGTGAGGCGCAGAAAAAGAAATACCTGCCCGCCATTGCCGCCGGTGAAACCCGGTTTCTAGCCGCTGCAATCAGCGAAGAACAATCCGGCAGCGATCTGGCCGCCATGCAGACCACCGCCAAAAAAGACGGTGACAACTGGGTTATCAACGGCACCAAAAGCTGGGTCAACAATGCGCAACACACTGATTTGATGTTGTTGTTGGCGCGGACGTCGGATGCCGCAGAAGGTGCGGACCCCTGTGATGGGCTGACTGCGTTTCTGGTCGATATGAACGTGGCATTGAAGAATGGCGTCACCGCCGGCGTGATAGATGCGGTGACCAATTCAAACAGCGATAATCTGGTGTTTGACGGGCTGCAATTACCCGCTGATGCCGTAATCGGAGAGGTTGGCAAAGGCCACGATTATTACCGTGAACTGGCCGAGATCGAGTGCATTCTTTATGCGGCCTGCGCTTCGGGCGATTCTGATTTCTTCTCGGAAAAGGCAATTGCCTATGCCAATGAACGGGTCGTTTTTGGCCGCCCGATCAGCCACAATCAGGGCATTCAGTTCCCCATCTCCAAGGCGTATATTGAGGTTCAGGGTGCCAAGCTGATTGGCAACAAGGCCGCTGCCATATTTGATGCAGGCAAACGCCCCGGTGCAACCGCCAGTATGGCCAAACACATGGCCTGCGAAGCCGCGTGGGGCATGGCAGATGCCTGTTTCACCACCCACGGCGGATTTGCATTTGCCCGCGAATACGATGTTGAACGTAAATGGCGCGATGTGCGGATCATGCAGATGGCGCCTCAGGGCACTAATCTGTTGCTGTCCGATATCGCGGTAAACGATCTGGGGATGCCGTATTCGTTCTGAATGCGCTTTGCACCCCGGTTCCAGTAATTCACTGAACTGATAATTCACAAAGGAGCCTATGCGTGGACTATAAACTGATCCGGGTCGAGAAATCCGGCCCATCCTTCATCATCACATTGAACCGCCCCGACAAGCGCAACGCCATCAGCACGCATGTTATGGACGAATTGATGGCCGCTGCCGCCGAAGCCGAAGATGATCCGAACATGCGCGGTATCATCATCACCGGTGGCGATACGTTTTTCTCGGCAGGCGCCGATCTGAACGAGGCGCAGGCGCTGGCCTCGCCTGCTGATACGTTGAAATACCTGCGCAAATGGCACCGTACCTGCCGCACATTTGAGGAAAACAACCTGCCGACAATCGCCGCCGTCGAAGGGTTCTGCATGACCGGCGGATTTGAACTGGCGCTGGCGCTGGACATTCGCATCGCAGCGGAGGGTTCCAGTTTTGCATTGACCTCGGCGCGGATCGGCACTGTGGCGGGGGCCGGTGGCACCCAACGTTTGCCGCGACTGGTCGGACCGGCCAATGCGCTTGAGATCATGTTTGATGCCGACCCGGT
>JAHRVZ010000124.1 GCA_019090405.1 Paracoccaceae bacterium | reverse complement strand
GGGGAAAGTAGCGCTGATAAATGCGCGCATCTGGCGGCGGGTTTGCGCGAATCTGGTCATCGCGCAGCCGCAATCACGCTGCCGGATTCGATCATGTGGCTGCTAAACATCCGCGGCGCGGACATTGAGCGCAATCCCGTCGCACATAGCTTTGCAATACTGCATGATGATGCGCGGATTGACCTGTTCATTGCGGCAGAAAAGCTGAACGAAATAGCAGACTGGTTTGGGGATGATGTGACCACACATGACCCCGCAGAGTTTCTGGATGTTCTGTCACAATTACCCGACCCAATTGCAATCGACAAAGATTCAGCCCCGCAACGTGTTGCGGACGCGTTGGGCGACAAAGCTGTATTTGCCAGTGACCCCTGTGCATTGCCAAAGGCCTGCAAAAACACCGCCGAAATCAAAGGCAGCGCAGCAGCCCATTTGCGCGATGGGGCGGCAATGGTTGAATTGCTGTGCTGGCTGGATGCGCAGCTCCCAGGAACCATTAGCGAAACGCAAGTTGTCAAGCAGCTTGAGGCCTTCCGCCGCCGCGACAATGCCCTGCAAGACATCAGTTTTGAGACCATTTCCGGCACCGGCCCCAATGGCGCGATCATCCATTACCGGGTGAGCGATGAAACCGATGCGCAGCTTGAAAACGGCCACTTGTTGGTACTGGACAGCGGTGGTCAATACCTTGACGGCACCACTGACATCACTCGCACCATTCCCATCGGCCCGGCCGGTGATGGCGAACGCGCCGCCTTTACACGCGTTTTGCAAGGTATGATTGATATGTCGATGCTGCGCTGGCCTGTTGGACTGGCAGGCCGCGATATCGAAGCAATTGGCCGGGTGCCGCTTTGGCTGGCTGGGCAGGATTTCAATCACGGGCTTGGCCATGGCGTCGGCGCCTATCTAAGCGTGCATGAAGGCCCCCAGAGGCTCAGCAAAATAAGCCATGTGCCGCTTTTGCCCGGCATGATCCTGTCAAATGAGCCGGGGTATTACCGCGAGGGTGCCTTTGGCATCCGCATCGAGAACCTGCTTGTGGTGCAAGACGCCCCCGACGTGCCCGGAGGTGATAGCGCGCGCGCCATGTTGACCTGGCGCACGCTGACTTTTGTACCGATTGACCGGCGGTTGATTGTAACCGACATGTTGACACAGGCCGAGCGCGACTGGCTGAACGCCTATCACGCAGAAGTTTTGGAAAAGATCGCCCCGCGGGTGGGCAGTGCCGCGAAACTATGGTTGGATGCGGCAACCGCGCCTTTGTAAGTGGCGCGTAAGGGGACACAATGGCTGATCATATCAAAATTCGCCAACCAGGTGGCAAATGGACGATCCGCTCGGGTGGGGCAATTTTGGGTGAAAGCACCAACGTGCTTGAACTGACCGAAGGCGAATTCCCCCCGGTTATCTATTTCCCGCGCAAAGATATTGCGATGGCGCTGCTTGAACGGACCGAAAAGACCACTCATTGCCCTCATAAGGGCGACGCAAACTATTTCAGCATCGTTAACCGTAGTAGCAGATCAGAAAATGCCGTCTGGACCTATGAAACGCCGCTTGATGCAGTCGCCGAGATCAAAAACCACCTTGCATTCAGTGTTAGCGACAGCATCAAGGTCGAGCAAATCTAAACAGGTTGGCGGGCAGTAAAGACAGCCGGTTTTCACGCTAGAATCCAGTTTTGAAATTATCTACCGCACGACGCGAATAGCAATCTTGGATCAATACCTGCAAAATCACCACCGCGCCTGAGCATCCGGTGTCAGCTGGCGACTTTCAAATCACAACAGACACCTGAAACCCCAAGTTCTTCTCGTCAGAAATACTCCCGCCGGAGGCACAGACTGCTATTTTCTGAAGGAAAATGGCAGAGAATATCGTGACGGGCTGCAAAGCCCGTCTCATTTCACGAACTTTTCCTTCCAAATCTTCTTGCCCTCAATCCTGACAATCGTGAATTGGCTCAGTGATTATCGCGTGGCAGGTCGTGTCGAATCCGCTGATATTTGGTTGCCAGTTCCAGACAGCCGCCATCAGACAATTGCCCAACGCTGGCGCGGTAAATCTCTTGCCAGGGCGTTTGATGATGCAACTCAGGTGGCGTCCAGTCCACACGCCGCTGCGCCCATTCGGTGTCATCAACCAGCGCATCCAATGTACAGGCATTCAGATCAAGCCGAACCATGTCTCCTGTGTTAAGCAACGCCAATCCTCCACCAACAACCGATTCAGGTGACGCGTTCAGGATTGACGGGCTTTCAGATGTGCCCGATTGGCGCCCATCCCCCACAGTCGGAAGATGTGTGACACCCTCTTTCAACAACGCGTCAGGCGGTTGCATGTTCACCACTTCTGCAGAACCCGGATAGCCAATGCAGCCTGCCCCGCGCATGAACAGAATACAGTTGGCATCAATCTCAAGATCGGGATCATTCAGCGTCGCGTGGTAATGTTCCGGTCCATCGAAAACAATTGCGCGGGCCTCAAAAATGTTCTCAGAACCGGGCCTGTTCAGATAAAGCTCTTTAAATTCTTTGGAAATCACACTGGTTTTCATCAATGCGGACTCAAACAGATTTCCATTCAACACAAGGAAACCGGCATTTTCACGCAGCGGGCTGTCCACCGTCATGATCACATCCTTATCCTGACTGCGCAGCCCATCAAGGTTTTCAGCAATTGTCTTTCCTGACGCAGTCACCACATCGCCATGCAACAACCCGGCGTGATGCAATTCCCCCATCACTGCTGGCACGCCCCCGGCGCGGTGGAAACTTTCGCCCAGATATTTGCCCGCTGGCTGCATATTCACCAGCAATGGCAGATCAAAGCCCAATTCCTGCCAGTCCTGCAGCTGCAACGCGACACCGATATGGCGCGCAATCGCCTGTAAATGCGGCGGCGCGTTGGTCGAGCCGCCAATCGCCGTATTCACGCGAATGGCATTTTCAAACGCTTTGCGGGTCATTATCTTTGAGGGCGTTAAATCCTCTTTGACCATGCCAACCGCACGTTTCCCGGTTTCATAGGCCATCTCCATACGCTCGCGAAAGGGTGCCGGGATCGCCGCACATCCCGCAAGGCTCATGCCTAAGGCCTCGGCCAGCGAATTCATCGTACTGGCTGTCCCCATTGTATTGCAGTGCCCAAGCGATGGGGCCGATGCACAAACGCGGCTGATGAACTCGTCATAATCAATAACGCCTTCAGCCAGCAAACGGCGGCTTTCCCAGATGATAGCGCCGGATCCGGCCAATTCACCCTTCCACCAGCCATCCAGCATCGGACCACCTGACAGCACAATCGCCGGAATATCCACGGTTGCCGCGCCCATCAGCATCGCCGGTGTTGTCTTGTCACATCCCGTTGTCAGCACGACGCCATCCAAAGGATAACCATGCAGCACTTCGACCAGGCTTAGATACGCAAGATTGCGATCAAGGGCCGCGGTCGGCCGTTTGCCGGTTTCCTGAATGGGGTGAACCGGGAATTCCATCGGAATACCCCCTCCATCACGAATACCTGCCTTGATCCGATCCATCAGAAAGACATGAATTTTGTTGCAGGGCGCAAGGTCCGAACCGGTCTGAGCCACACCAATGATGGGCCGCCCCGACTGTAGTTCTTCGCGTGAATAGGTGTAATTCTGATACCGCTCAAGATACAAAGCCGTCATGCCCGGATTGTTTGGATTATCAAACCACTCTTGCGACCTCAGGCTTTTATTGGCTCGAAACTTGTCACGATATTCTTCCATCTGGCTGAACTCCTGCCTCTTCATCATTGGATCGGAACTGGCAGACTAGCTGCTTGCGTCAGGCCTTGGATCAATGAATTTGGTTCCGTGCGACTATACAAACCTAAGACTAAAGTGACACTGTAGTTTGGAATACCAAAACCCCACTGGGCGCGCCTTTTGTGTTTTGTCAGGAATGTTCTTCTGCTGCCGTCGCTGCCAATGCCCGGTTATACGCCTTTAGCGCATCCACATGAAACAACGCGCCACGTAATTCTGGCGCTGCTTTCTCACCGCTTAAAGACACCACCGGGACATACTCGATCCCGGTACGATCAAACATTGGCATGGCCACCTCTAACGTCGCGGCCACATCAATATAGACGCCATCCTCGACCATCTGCCAGCACGCGGCCTCGTCAACCTCAGAGACCTCGCGCATGACAGACGAGGCCCGAAACATCGACAACAAATAGGCCTGCGGACCCGCCGCCAATCGGACATTGCGCCGTTCTAGATGTGTCAGGAAAAACGACCCGTTCACCAAGCGCGATGCAAGCGCTGTGGACATGGACACCGACACCATCACCGCCAGACCAATTTGCCAATCACCCGTCAGCTCAAACACGATCAGCGTCGTCGAAATCGGCGCTCCTAGCACCGCAGCCGCCACCGCACCCATCCCGGCAAAGGCATAAAGCGTCGCGGTTCCAGAGACATCTGGCAAAATACTTGTGGCGACCAGACCAAAAGCCAGCCCAGTCAACGCGCCGATCATCAGCGACGGTGAAAACACGCCGCCGCCCATGCGCCCGCCAATGGTGATAGACACTGCCACAACCTTTAGAACTGCAAACACAACTGCCTGATGAAAAAGTATGTCGCCCTTTAGCGCCAAAGAGGTTGTTTCATAGCCAACGCCGATGATCGACGGAAACCAGATTGCTATCCCGCCCAGCATGCCGCCGGCAATTGCCGGACGCAGCCATCGCGGCATACCTGTGCTGTCCTGAATACGATTCCCCATGCTTTCAACCCAGAATATTGAATGCATCAACAGCACCGAAATCAATCCGCAAAGCAGGCCAAGGATTATAAATGCCGGCAGCTCGTAATAAAACTGCAAGGCCAAATCTGACGAAAGGGCAAATTCAGTCACATCGCCAAATTCCAACCGCGTGATCACTGTTCCTGCCACCGAGGCTATGACAATCGGGGCAAAGGCGTGAACCGCGAAATGGCGCAATACCACCTCAAGCGCAAACAGGGCACCGGCAATCGGGGCATTAAAACTTGCTGATACAGCAGCCGCCACGGCGCAGCCCAAAAGATCCCGCCCGGTAATGCCGTCAGCGTGGATTCGGTTGCTAACCCAGGTTGCCAAAACCCCGGCCATATGCACGACCGGGCCTTCTCGCCCCGATGAGCCGCCAGAACTAAGCGTAATAAACGACGCAACCATTGATGCCAGCCCGGCTTTGGTCTCGACCCGCCCATCATGCAGCGCCGCACCCTCGATCACATCCGCCACCGACCGAACCCGGCCATCAGGGGTAAAGCGATCCAGAATTATCCCGACAATCAAACCTCCGAAAATCGGAAGAAGTAGAATCCAGATCCAAGGAACGGATTCAGCATGACTATGCAAAAAATGTACATCATCAGTGCCGTACAACTTAGATTGTAGAAAATTGATACCCTTTCGGAACCAGAGAGCCGCAAAGCCAGCAGCAATCCCGATAAACAATGCTATCAACCAGAATCGTATGTGCCCCGCCCCTTGGCGACGCAGGATTTCCCAACCGCTTGCGCAGCGGATCATCGCCTGATCAATTTGCCGGGAAATCAGGTTACGCATAATTCCGGCCCTTTGCACATTTGTTACGGGACAGCCCCTGTGTAGGACAACTAATGTGTAGGACAGCCACGCCGACGGGAAAAGACAAAACACCCGACATATGACGATATTGCCCGCCCTTAGCCTGCCAACAACGCCTCTGCCGCCGCGCGTGCCGCGGCTGTAACGGTATCACCTGCCAACATCCGGGCAATTTCATCAACCCGGTCTTTGTCCTGCAACGGCACAACCGTGGACAGGGTCATCCCATCCGTCACCCGTTTCTGAACCTGCCAGTGAAACGCTCCCTGTGCCGCTACTTGCGGTGAATGGGTCACAACCAGAACTTGACCACCTGCCGCCAGACTGGCCAGTCGCCGCCCAACCGCATCCGCAGTTGCGCCGCCAATGCCGCGATCAATTTCGTCAAAGATCATCGTAAGCCCGCTGCGTTCACCAGTCAGGCACACCTTAAGCGCCAGCATAAACCGGCTAAGCTCGCCTCCGGATGCGATCTTGTTCAATGCTCCTGCCGGTGCCCCCGGATTTGTTGCAACCCGAAAGGCCACGCTATCGCGCCCGTCAGGGCCGGGATCAGCCACCTCAATAACGGTTTCAAACACCGCGCGTTCCATTTTCAGTGGCGCAAGTTCGCGGGTCACATCCTGATCAAGACGCCCCGCAGCCTCGCGCCGCGCGTTGCTAAGTGTATCGGCAACCGCATCGTAAATTTTCTCGGCCTTAAGCAGATCAGCCTTACAGGTGGCCAGATCGGCATCACCTGCCTCAAGTGCGGCCAGCTTGGCCCGTAAAGTCCCGGCAAAATCCGCAAGATCGTCGGGGGTCACATCATGTTTGCGCGCCAACGCTCGAATAGCAAATAGCCGTTCTTCGGCGTCCTCAAGATCAGAGGTGCTGAACTGCAACGCGTCCAGGGATTGACTGACGCCCGACTGCGCCTCTCCTAATTCGATCATTGCGCGGTTCAATGCGGCCAAAGGTGCCTCAAGCATCCCGCTGGCCTGATCCACAGTCCCGTCCAACCAGCGCATCGCTTCGCCGATGGACCCTTCGGCACCGTCACCACCCAGCAACGCATATGCGCGGGCCACATCATCACGGATGCGTTCAGCCCCCTGCATCATCCGCCGACTTGCATCCAGTTCCGCATCTTCCCCCGGTTGTGGCGCCAGCTCATCCAGTTCAGAGACCGAATGACGCAGAAATTCTTCTTCAGAGCGCACCGCGTCCAATGCGTCCTGCGTTTCCTGAACCGCTTTGCGAGCGACTGAGGTCTGGTTCCATGCCGCACGTGTCGCGGCGCGTTGTTCATCAAGCCCGGCAAACGTATCAAGCAACGCGCGATGCCCACGCGGGTTCAACAGGCCACGGTCATCATGCTGGCCATGCAATTCAACAAGTGTCTCAGACAAAGCGCGCAGCACCTCGCCCGAGCAGCGCCGGTCATTGACCCACGCGGTTTTGCGCCCCTCAACGGTGTTGATTCGCCGCAGGATCAGTTCATCCGACACCGGCAACCCGGCCTCATCCATAACGCCGCGCGCCGGGTGGTCCTTGGGTAGATCAAACACAGCGGTCACTTCGCCCTGCGCCGCACCCTGACGGACCAATTCGGCCCGGCCACGCCAACCAAGCACAAAGCCCAGTGAATCAAGCAATATGGATTTACCCGCTCCGGTTTCCCCGGTCAGCACATTCAGACCGGGTTGGAACGACAGCTCCAACCGGTCGATAATTAACATATCCCGAATGTCCAAAACGCGCAGCATAGGTGTTACCTGTAGGGTGGGTGAAACCCACCGCGCCTTATATCCACTGGCCTTTTAGGGTCTGGCGATAAATCTGACTTAACCAGTTATTACCCTTGCTTTTCATCGCAAGCCCTTGGCTGGTCAACAATTTATAGCTGTCTTCATACCATTGGGTAGATTGATAATTGTACCCCAGAATAGCGCCTGCGGTCTGGGCTTCGTTTGTCAGGCCAAGCGACAAATAGGCTTCGACCAGACGGTGTAACGCTTCGGGTGTGTGGCTGGTGGTTTGGAAATCTTCGACAACAACCCGGAACCTGTTGATCGCTGAACTATAGTGATCGCGGCGCAGATAATAACGCCCGACTTCCATTTCCTTGCTGGCCAGATGGTCAAAGGCCAGATCAAATTTCAGGATGGCCGACGTCGTATATTCGCTGTCAGGATAAACCTCGATCACGGTGCGCAATGACTGCAACGCCTGATAGGTCAGCCCCTGATCCCGACCAACTTCGTCAATTTGGTCATAATAGCTTAGCGCCAGCAGATATTGCGCATAGGCTGCGTCTTCGTCTGTTGGGTAAAAATCTATGAACCTTTGCGCAGCCGAGCGGCTGTTGGGATAGTCTTTGCCCTGATGCAGTGAAAAGGCCTGCATGATCAGTGCGCGTTTGGCCCAGCTTGAATAGGGGTACAACCGTTCGATTTCAGAGAAATAATAGGCGGCGTCTTCGTATTTGCTGCGCGCCAGCTCAAACTCGCCGCGTTCAAAAATTTGCTCGGGAGTGAAACTCTCAAGCGCGAATTCACCATCCGCTGTAACACCGGTTTTATCACCGCATCCTGCAAGGACGCCGAGAATCAATAATGTGCCTAAAATTCTGGCCCCAAACCAACCGCCAAACATGCTCGCCTACCCTTGTCGTCTCATTATGGGTTTTACCCGACGGTATTAAACCAATTGGCAACGGTCTAGCACATAAATTTGCGCTGCAAAACGTCTTAAAGCATTGTCAGAGGTGGAGTTAATGTTTTCTCAGGCGACTTCGGGGATTTCGGCCCAAACCAGACCGTATCCAGGTAAATCCGCAGCGGTTTTTTGGTCACATTTCACCAACCGCATCGCATCCGGTGTGGCAAACAAGGCGCGCAGCAACGTGTTGGTCAGCGAATGGCCGGCCCGTTCGCCAACATAACGGCCCAAAATCGGATTCCCGGCCAGTGCCAGATCGCCCAAAGCATCCAGCATTTTGTGCCGCACTGCTTCGTCTGAGTGGCGGAAACCGCCGGGGCTTAGGACGTCGTCGCCATCCACGACGACCGCGTTTTCCAGTGTACCACCCAAAGCAAGCCCGTTTTCATGCATCACATCTACGTCACTCTGACGACAGAAAGTACGGCTGTCACACAACTCGCGGGCGAAAGCACCGTTGGCCATTTTCAAATTCTTGCTTTGACGCCCAATCGCGGCATCCTGAAAGTCGATGTGAAATTCGATTTCAAGGCTGTCTGCTGGCAACAATGTCGCACGGGCACCATCCTTTTCGACAGTCACAGGTTTCAGCACCTCAATCGCCCAAAGTGCTGCATCCTGCGAGCGCAGACCTTGCGCCATGATCCCACGCACAAACGGAGCGGCCGACCCGTCAAGAATCGGAACTTCGGGGCCGTCAATTTCAATCAGCGCATTGTGAATACCGCAGCCGGTCAATGCAGCCATCAGATGTTCTACGGTTGAAACGGACACACCGGCGTTGTTGAACAGACGTGTGCAAAGAGGTGATCGGTCCACGGCATCCCAGATCGCAGGAACCATCGTATCGCCGATTCGAATGTCGACGCGTTGAAACCAGATACCATGATTGGCCGGTGCGGCGCGCAGAACCATACGTACCGGCGCGCCACTATGGAGCCCGGTTCCTTCAAAAACAACGGATGAAGATAACGTATTTTGCAACTGCAGCCTCTGATTTTTGTTTCCCGACCCGCAGCGGGCCTTGTTGACAATTCAGGTAAGCGAGCGCCTTGCAGGTCACAACACAATCTTTGTAACGGACTGAAACATCGCTGTTACAAATCGGCAATTCCCTGCCTACATCTTGCTTAGGTGTTGTTTTGCAATAAGAAAAGGCCACCAAATGGTGGCCCGTTCCAGGTAATTTGTGACAGGTATCAGTTCGCCTGGCGTCTTAAAAACGCCGGAATTTCGATCCGGTCCTGCTCTGGGTCAGTCTCATCCTGCGGTGCTTCCGCGACGTCAACCTGTTGTGGTTGCG
>JAHRVZ010000123.1 GCA_019090405.1 Paracoccaceae bacterium | reverse complement strand
TTTTCCATCCAAGTGCAGTTGTAAGGATACTCATCATTTCGCCAGTTGTCGCATCGGCGCGTGCCGCCGCAACCGCAGCCTCTATCAAGGAACCATCGCCGACCTCAGAAACGTCTTTGGCACCAAATTCCTCGGCCACTTTCTTCAGATTGGCCATTGCCTTGTCATAGGCATCAGCATCACGATCGGCGCGCAGTTTCTGAACCCGCTCGACAGCGATTTTCTCTGCCGCGCGATCAACCTTGAAGATTTCCGGCTTGGGTTCGTTTTCTTCCTGATAGCAGTTCAGACCGACAACCGCGCGTTCGCCGCTTTCAACCAGTTCGCGCCAGCGATCGGCCGATGCCTCGACTTCGCGGCGGATAAAGCCCTTTTTCTGAGCAGCGATATAGCCGCCCTGTTCTTCGATCTTAGCGACCAGTTCAAGCGCGCGCTTGGCAATCTCGTCAGTCAGAGATTCCACATAGTAAGAGCCCGCCAGAGGGTCGGATACGGCTGTGATATTGGTTTCTTCCTGAATGACCTGCTGAACCCGCAGGGCCAGCGTGGCCGATTCCTCGGTCGGAATGGACAGAGCTTCATCATAGCCGGACACTTCCATGGCCTGAACTCCGGACAGCGCAGCCCCAAAGGCATGCAGCGTCGTGCGGATCAGGTTGACCAGCGGTTGTTGCGCCGTCAGCACGGCGCCCGACGTATGACAGTGAATACGCACGTGCATTCCACGCGGATCCTCGGCGCCCATTTCTTCGTGCATATAAGTCGCCCAGATACGTCGCAACGCGCGGATCTTGCAGATTTCCTCAAAGAAATCATTGGCCTGAGAAATCTGGAAACCAACCCGCAACAACACTTGGTCAGCCGTCATTCCGGTCTTTTTCGCATCTCGGACAAGATCAATGCCATAGGCAAGCATCAGGCCGATTTCCTGAATGGCGGTACCGCCAGCCTCTTCCACACCGTAACCAAACATGTTGGTGGTATTCCAACGCGGCATGTTCTTGTTACAATAGGATATCAGTTCAACTGCCAATTTCTGACCGTTGTCAGGGGCAAAGGCACTTGATCCGACATAAGCGGATTGGTGATACCAGTTCATCGAGTTGCCACGAAGGTCAGCTGCTGTAAGCCCCTGATCTTCGGCCAGCGCAATATACTGCGCCAAGGCCGGAACCGATTGATAATACGTGATGTGAACCACGTTGATCTTACGCAGGTCCAGGCCTTCGAACAGAATCGCCATGTCCTGCTTGGAATAGACCCCCATACCACACTGACCAACACGCCCACGCGCGCCCGGGTGATCCGGGTCCAGCCCTTCGTGCGACACCAGGTCATAAACCAGGTTATAGTTGGTCTGACCAAAATAACCGGTCATCCCCTTGGCAGTCAGATGATCCATCCGCGCCCGTGTGTCTTCTGCCAGACCATATCCCATCACCGGCTGGTTGGCCCAGTTCATGAACTGATACTGCGCCGGCAGGTTGCCACGGGTAAACGGATATTGACCGGGCCCACCGATATCTTTGTCAAGGTCGATATCGGCAATATCATGCGGGAAATACGCCGATTTGATCGGGATGCCCGAATGAGTTGTCGCACCAACAGCGCGCGCAGGAGCAGAATCTCCGAACTTGTCGACCATCCTTTTGTAGGACTGGTCTTTCTTTTCTTCCATCGCTTTCGACAGAGCCAACGTTCGTTCGTCGTGCATCATCCACCTCTTTAGCCGTCTACAGGTCGTCTGGAATTTCCTCCGGACCCCTCTAGGGTTAATCTGTATCGCTTAGCCTAACGATCGTTCGATACGTACCGCCATCCCTCCCGAGTTGTCAAACAAATTATACAGAAATAGCCAATAAATTTTAGTGTTTCACGTGATTTGAAAAAACTGCTTGCCAACTGGTATCCCTATATTGAATAACGAACGTACGCTTGCTTAAGGGAATCAATCCCTATAGTCCCCATGAAAATGCCCGCTCAATATGCACTGCTGGCAACAATAACCGGGTCAGTTGAAGGAGACTAATATCATGTCTGAAGAGGTTTATCTTGCCGCCGGGCTGCGTAGCCCAATTGGAAGGTTTGGCGGATCGCTGACCCCATTGCGCGCAACCGAGGTTGCATCAGTCGTTGCTAAGGAACTGTTTGCCCAAAGCGGCATAAAGCCGGAAGACATCGAACTTGTCGTCGGCGGGATGGTTTTGCAGGACATGACCGAATCGAACCCTGCGCGCATCGTCTCGGTTCGTTCCGGGGTTTCCGACAAGGCTCCGGCCTTCACCCTCAACATGCAATGCTGTTCCGGCATGGCGGCCCTGATACAGGCCGCGCAGGCAGTTGAAACCGGCAAGGTCGATATCGCCCTTGTCGTGGGCGCCGAATCAATGAGCTCGGCTCCGCACATGGTACCCGGTTCACGCTGGGGCCACCGTCTGGGGCATGGTCAGTTCGTGGATACGCTGAAGGAATGCACCCTGGCCGGATCAGGAATGTGGGATGACCCCTGGTATATGATAGATGTGGCTGAAAATCACGCCAAGGTGGATGGTGTAAGCCGCGAAGAGATGGACGCCTATGCTATCGAAACCCATAACCGGTCTCTCAAGGCAATCAGGGACGGCGTCCTGAAGGACGAAATCGTGCCGATCGAAGTGCCCGACGGCAAGCGCGGCACCCGGATGTTTGACACTGACGAGAACCCGCGGGCCAATATGACCTTGGAAAGCCTGGGTAAATTGAACCCGGTAACACCAGGCGGCGTGATTACCGCCGGGAACGCGGCCAGCATCAACGACGGCTCTGCCGTGGCGATCGTTTGCAGCAAAAAAGGGCTTGCCAAGCTGAACGCCGCACCGATGGCGAAAATCCTGATGCCGGGAACTGCCATGGCAGGTTGCGATCCGCATTTCATGGGATATTCCTGCGTTGATGCGCTGAATGTGGCGCTGAACAATGTCGGCAAGACTGCCGATGATATGGACCTGATCGAATGTAACGAAGGTTTTGCCGTGCAACTGGTGGCCTGTCGCGCCGCCGGTGGCTGGGACAGTGAACGCCTGAACGTCGATGGCGGTTCAGTCGGGCTTGGCCATCCGGTGGGCATGTCTGGGCTGCGCATTGCGATCCATCTGGCGCGGGCGCTGAAGGAACGTGGCGGTAAAATCGGTGCTGCAACTATTCCGGCAGGTAGCGGTCTGGGAACGGCAATCCTGCTTGAAACTGTCTAGGCGTTTTGATCAGAACTAGCTGAATGATTTTATCAGGTTGCGAGACAACTGGATTGATTGGATTCAAAGAATATCTCACTTGCCTGCAATGAAATTGCTCGCGCCCTTGTCTGGCGGCGAGCCGCAAATGGTGGTATTCGCCGGTGACAGAAACGTATGGGTTTTGTCCTCATTGACACAAAAGAAGGCATCCCAACCATCGGCCGGAATGCCTTCAAAAGCGCTTGGACACGTTACCAAAGGCTTGCGTCGTTTAGCGGGGCGACGCATTGCGACGGCCCGATGAGTGGCTCAAATCGAGAGTCATCCAACGACTGACCCAGCCAACCTTCAGGATATTGAAGCGGCAAAGGCGGTTGAGCGTCGGCTTCGGTGATGTGAGCGAAGCCGACCTTCGAATAGAAGTTGATGTCACCATAGGTCAAAGCAACATCGACCCCGTTGTCGCGCAACGCCTGAAGCGCATGGCTTATCAGGCGCTGCCCAACCCCCTTGCCCTGATGTTTGGTAGAGACGGCAACCGGCGAGAGTATGAAAACCGTCCGCGCATCCTGCTCATACTTCATACGCGTGAAGATGATGCTGCCCAGAATGCTCCCATCCTCGATCGCCGAGAAAACGCGCATGTCGTCGGGTCTGAGCGAGGCAAGCATACCGGCAACCAATTCCTTTATCACCAGCCCTTCTTCGGCCCCTTCTGACCCGGTGAAGGTTTCATAAAACATCGCGATGATGTCATCAGTATCGTCTTTGTATTCAGTAGTGAATTCCATGATTTTTTCCTTTGGTCACATTATAACAGGCTATCGTTGATTGAGCTGGGCGCGGACGGCTTCCATCCCCAGCCTTGAGGCACGATACGGCCATCCGCTTTGAGAGCGGATGAAGCGTCGTTTCTTGAGCCGAAGGAAAACCGGAAGGGTGCAATCCGTCAGGATATTCCCGTCTCGTGTGTAGCAGGTGATATCACGTATTTTGCCATTCTCGTTCCGTTCGTGGTGGATTGCCCCACCAAGAGCGAGTTCATGCAAAACACGTTGTTCGTGCTTTGAGATATTCAATGGATTTTCTCGATTTTATGAAAGTACAGCAAAAGGCTGCTCAGCGCGCCGCCTGAACAGTCCTAACGTTTACGCGTTCCCAGATCCTTAGGTCGGGAACGGAATTATGCCTGGGTCTCTTGCATAAAATCTCCACTTTGAACGGCACTCGCCGCTCTCTTCATTTCAAGTAAGACTACGCAGAGGACAATGCAAGACGCCTTTCCGGTGCCAAGGACCGTTCAGTGTCGCAACCCAGTTGACGGGTTAGCCCCAACCATCGGACAGATACCCCCTGACAAAACATCCCGGTCAAAAACGGTGGCTTTTGTCAGGCGGCATAGGGCTGTTCAACGTTTGTTCGATCCGGATTTCAGCGCGTTGGCGAACGGATCCGAAAATTGTACCGAGTGCACATTCAGATTGAGCGAAACAATTTCAACAACATGACGACCTGAACAGGAACACGCGCGGTTGATGGACCTGTCGTGGTTTGATCTCGTTCCTTTGATAAACCCTCACGTTTATTTTCATTCCAGCTTTGGCACCGGTCCAAAATCCTCGAACGCATAGGCATTAAGAAACTGCCGTCCGGCAAAGACGCGGCGCTCGACATCCGGCAACCCTGCCTCGTCACAAACATCCGCCCAATCTCGGCAGATCACATCCACCACGTGATCAACCATATCCCGCGCCTCACCTTGGTACAGGAGGAATTTTCTAACCGCATTCAGGCAGGTTTCAAGGCGTGCGCGGCGATCTCCATCTGCGATAACCATGCCTGATTGGCCTCATGTGCCGCGCGAACCTGTGGGGCAATGTCGTATGCCGGGGTCAGTGCCAGCACGTCCCCGTCCCAGAAGGCGGCATGGTTGCGGGCGTGGTCGTCGGCATTGCCGACAAGGATGTTTAACCCGCATCGCTTTCTGCACACTGAACCCCACCACCTATAACTTGGTAATTCACTCGCCATACCAGTCGCATAAGCGCAATCCCTTGCATGACGGATCGCTGAACCACGTTGTTTTGTCGGCGGACAAAGTCTTCAATTTCGAGTCTGTGAACTTAATATGGGGCATATCGGTATCCTTGTAATGACCGTTTCGTTACAAGGTTCACGTTACGTTTCAACACCGGTATAAC
>JAHRVZ010000452.1 GCA_019090405.1 Paracoccaceae bacterium | reverse complement strand
TTTTGCTCGGGGGTTTCTGTTTCACCCGAGAACTGTTCGCGCAGGCTATCCCAAACCGACACCGCCAAAGCAGAGAGCTTGGGATGTGCCATGATTTCGGTCAGTTTCAACCCGACTGCTTCTTCGTCAGTTCCACCGGCGCCAAATTCGGGGGCAATAAAGTCTCTGTGTTTGCTGGCTTTTAGGGGTCTATATTCCATAGGAGCTAATATCCTAACGCTTCTGCAAGGGCCACCACCCCAGGGTGCAGCGGCGCACGGTCTTCACGCCACGAAAGTTCAGAATCCAACGGCGGGCTTTTTACATTCCCTTCGCGCAATGCCGGCGCGTTCAGGAAATTGACATCATTGCCAAGCGGGGCATTCGAAGGGCCGATGTTGGAATACGCTGAATCTTCTGGTCGGCGCATTGCGGCAATCGCTTCGGGTGATTCCGAAATATTCAGCCAGCGGCAAAGTGCTGGCAGGCTTTCATCAAGATTGCTTAGAAATTGTTCTCCGCGGATGGTAATGAATTGATCCTCTGGCACAGTGTCCAGAAACCGCAGAATTTGAATCTGTGTGTCATGCCACATGATTTGAGGTTCAAGCGCGGCCTTTTCCCCAAGGTGATCAACCGAATTCATCGCAAGAAGAACCCCAACCCCGCCTTTGGCATTCAACACGGACTTACACTGAGACACCGGGTTTCGCACCAGATGGATAAACCGCGCCTTGGGGCAGGTTTCCAGAATCCGTTGCATATATTCCTGCTTGCGCAGCACTGCCGGGCTTTTCTCGACGATGTTCAGGGGGGCAACTTTGGCAGCAAGTTCGCGGAAGATTTCGACACTGCTTTGATCTTCACGACGCTTAAGCCATCGTTCGGCCATAGCCACGGATTGCGGGGTTTGTTCGCCAGAATAAATTTCAGCCACGGCGCGTAACAGCCCATGTCTCATGGCGGACCAATAGGGTGATTTTCCCTGCCCGTCGGCGCTTTTGCCTGAGTTGAACTCGGCAATTGTTTCGCATTGGAAAAGGTTCAATTCCGGGACACCATAAAGCTCGGGGTGTTGCCCGATCATTGCCGTCACCAAAGATGTAAACGACCGGGGAGCGGCCAGGACAAACACCGGCCGCGATACATCGCCGTCGGGATCGGGGATTACTATTTGACTCAACTCTATCCTCCGAGGCTCAAAACTTTGGCCATCTGATTACCGCCTTCACAACACAGCCTTCACAACACCCGGCCCTGGGCGTCATACCAATGCACATGTCCCGCACTTCAACGGTCTATTTCCCCTTTACGACACGGTTTGCAGCCCCTGACAGGACGCGAATCTTGTCCATGCTGGCACCCGCAATCGTATTCTCTTCGCCATCCTTGGCATCCAGAAAGCTAAGCATCATTCCAGCAACCTTGGACCCTTTCTGACTTTCATCGGCCGACCGCTTACGCAGTTTGTTCATCAAATCCTCGACGCCTTCTTCGCTGAACTGAGTCCCGGCAACCATTTTGGTTTCACTGCCCGAGCTTTGGGTCAGAATGCCATAAACCTGCATCAGAATCTTGCGCTGCATTTCAGACGGAGCGCCGCCGCCAAGAATAGCGGCCAATCCGCCTCCGCCTGCGGCGGCCTCGGCCGGGTTTCCGGCGCTTGGGGTGGGCTGCACGCTTGCGCGTCTTGCTTTGAGCGCCTTAAGCCGCGTGCGCGCATTGGGTGCGCGGCCTGCAGCTGCTTTCGATCCCGGTTTGTTTGTTTTTTTCGCTGTCGCCATTGTTCTGGCTCCTTAGTCTGGTGTTTCATGCGTCACTTTGAATTTCGTGACTAATATAGCTTTCATGCGCAATCGCGGCTTGCGCTATTTCAATGTAATATATGTAATCGGTTTACCGTCAGCTCCGGCGCTCTCATGGCCAATCGCCAAACCTGTCGCTGTCCCGGCAATACAAGTGACCGCACCGCAATCTTCCGGAAGAGATATTTCGATCTCGGACCAGTCCACCAGATCCGTTGAAACGAAAAGCCGGGCCTTGTCCCTATATTCCAGAAAATCCGGAATGATGGCTGTCCGGTCATCCATGACCTCACCATCAAAGCCCTGCACAACCGCATAGGTGGTTGTTTTCTTGCCACTGGACTGTGTGGTTATCGCCTGAATCGCACAGTTTTCAGACTCTCCAAAACCCGGACCTTGCACGGCTGTCGGTACTTTCAACCCTTCGGGTGAGAACCGGGGATGCCCAACCAAAAGGTCCCAACGGTCCTGCATCAGCAGGATCAATTCGGCACCCCAGTCGCCAAGCATCATCGAGCTGTCGTTCAAAGCGGCCGACCCCAGCAACAAGCCTTCGGGCGTTGCACAGGCCGCCGGAAACGCCGCGTTCAGCGCAAATCGTTGCGCCCCGCGCGTCAACAACGCCTGCGGGGTTTTGTCTTTTGCGGACAAGTCCACAACCGCAACATCGGCCCCGGCACAGGCATCCGCCACCAACAGGCAAAGACGATCACCCCAGAACACCAGCCCGGACAGCATCCGGCCTTCTTTCAGGTCGAGAGAGGTCAAATCGACTTCGTTAACCTTGCCTTTGGGTCCGGCAAAGATCACCCTCTGGCAAAGCTCTTCGCCCTCGATATGTTCTTCCAGCGCGGCCACGGCATCGTCGCCTGTGGCAATGACGGACACGTACCCTTTGCTTTCTTTGGCAAGCGCCTTTGCGGCAGCTTTGAATTCTGGATCAATGGCCTCGATACTGGTTTCCTCAAGCCCGTTTACCACGACCACTTTGAGGTCTGTGTCACAAAGACCAAACAGCGCGGCATTGCCTTCTTGCGACCCTTCGTCCGTGCGCTCAAAAACGGTTTTTTCTTTGCCATCCGGCTGCGTAAGAACAACCCGGACCCCATCGCAACCGGCCTCAATGTCGGACCATTGCACTGAACACAAAAGGCCATCAGAAGTGGACCGTATGCCGCGCGTGATTGCACTGTTCTCCAGAGCGGTTTCTTGTACGTTTAATTCGCTTAAATTAGTTGATTTATCCACAGATTGCACACCAGTTCATAATTTAAATTCGTCGGCGGTAGAGCCGTAAAATCAATTGGTTTCAACCCTGTCGGGCACCCTAAACCATATCTTCAGGCCCATGCCCCTTGTCCCGAAACATCCGCCGATCAGATGTTCGGCTTCAAAATAATCGTATTCAACACTTAGCCGACAATATGCTCATAATATTGCCGAAAGACAGAGACCATTTTGTTGCTTGTTTTGCAAGCTATAAGTCTTGGTATCCATAGATTTGACAAACCTTCCTTTACACCAAGCAATGCAGGGTAAATTGTGTCCCATACTGGTACCAAAACAATTTAAATGTTATGCATAATTTCACTTTTGTGACGAGAGATCGGCAGGTTAATCATAGCCTTTTTCACAAAACTTCGGGGGCGTCCAAACAATGAAACCTGTCTTACGGGTCCAAAGATTCCTTGAGGAAAATGCTGACATTGCCGGGGGTTTCAAGATTGAAAGCAAGGCATCGGCCCGCGATCACTATGACGCTTTGGGGCGCAAGGAATACCGCAGAGTGGTTTTGGGGAAATATTTCCGATGAAATTCCGCTCCAGCCCGCTTGGGAGGCGCATAGGACTGTGGCGCAAAATTTACGCCAGGCCAGCGGGTGAAACGCCCGTCAAAAAGAACAAGAAAACCGCAGTGCCCGCCAATCACTCGGTTTTGTTTATTGGCCATAGCCACGTAAGTTGCATAGCTCAGGCCGCGCAAGGCAAAGACAATATCGAGGTCATTAACCTTCGCAAAGATATCAGCGAAAAAATCAGTGGTGCCTCTGAAACGGTTGCTGCGGTCCTGGACAAGGTGACTTTGAAAAAGCCGGATGCGGTTTGCCTTTGCATTAGAGGAAATGCACACAGCATCTGGGGGCTTGCTGAACACCCGTTTCCATTTTCCATTGGCGACGCACACTATGGCAGCGTGCCACAAAACGGGTCCGGACGGCAGATCATCCCTTACGAATTGATGAAAGAGCGGTTCGAAGTCGCGTACCCGGCTCACTTTAACATATCTCTGTACGAGGCGTTTCCCTTTGCAAAACGATACTGCCTGGACGCCTCTCCTCCGGTCGCAGACTGGAGCAAGGTCGAGGTCACACCCGGAGGCTACTTTGGCGATCCCAATCTGGGGCCTGCTCCTGACGATCTGAGGCTGAAACTGTACCAGGTGCAGCGCGACGTGCTTCGCGAAAGAGCAACGCTGGACAAGGCCGTATTTGTGTCGGCCCGAACCCCTTTGATAGATGAACGTGGGTTTCTGACAGATGAGTACCATGATACCGACCCCACCCACGGCAACGAAAAATATGGGCGTGCCATGTTGAAAAGAATTTGTGACATGGTCGGAGAGCAATCTTGAAACATCCGTATATTGGCCTTCCTGACCGACAGTTTTGGAAAAAAGAACCCGGCATTCAAGAGCCGTCGAAACTTGACCCTGTGTCTCATGTGCCTTTCAAAATATCGCAGACCGACAGGATCGTAACTGCCGGAAGCTGTTTCGCACAACATGTGGCAGGGTTCATGTCGGCCTCTGGTTTCAACCACCATATTACCGAGCCTGCACACCCTATGATCGGCGGTGCGCTTGCGAAAAAACACAATTATGGCATGTTCTCTGCCCGTTATGGCAACATCTACACAGCGCGCCAGCTCAAGCAGCTTTTGGACCGGGCCTACGGCCGGTTCACGCCGCTTCAGCAAGTCTGGGAATCCAGTCACGGCGACAGGGTGGTCGATCCCTTCAGACCACAGATACAACCGCGCGGATTTCTGAGCGAGGCGGAACTGCTTGCCGAGCAAGCCCAGCACTTTCGCTGCGTACGCGACGCAATCGAGCAGATGGACGTTTTCGTTTTCACATTGGGTTTGACAGAAGCCTGGGTTGATGATCGCGACGGGGCCGTTTTCCCAATTGCCCCGGGCGTTGTCGGGGGCCGCTTTGATGCCGATCTGGTTTCGTTCAGGAATTTTGATGAAACCGAAACATACGATGATCTAAAGTCAGCCCTTAAATTCATTCAGACCCTGAACCCGGATGTGAAAATTATTTTGACCGTTTCGCCTGTGCCGTTGAATGCAACCTATGAAGATCAACATGTGCTGGTATCAACCACCTGGTCAAAATCGGTGCTCAGGATCGCGGCGCAAAAGGCAGTACAGCAGATTTCTGAGTGCTGTTACTTTCCCTCCTACGAAATCATCACAAGCCCATATGTGAGGGGCCGATATTTTGCCGATGACTGCCGGGAAGTCACGGAAGAAGGGGTCGAGCATGTTATGCAGCTGTTCATGTCTCATTTCGCCAATTTACAGGATACCCCCCAAAAAACCGACGATCATGACACACGTCGGCATATAACATTGCAGCACGAACAAAAAATGCAGGAGCGGGTTGATATTCTGTGCGATGAGGCCGCTATAGACAATCAATAGATCAAGACAAATATTGCGGCCTGAGCCAGGCACACCGACGCTTGAATGTATAGATTCTTGACACTAAACACTTGCGAGTATTGAGCGGAGAAATTTTATGGCTGAACAAAAAAATCCCGACCCCCAAAAGCAGCGAATGCGGGAACATATCGCTACTCTTCAGACCATGCGTGACAACCTCAGGCAGCGGGATCGTGACCATCAGGCGGCGTTTGATCGGCTGACAGACAGCTTGGCTGCGGAACGGCCCCTCTCTGCCAAAGGGAAACCGTCCTTTGATGGGATCAGCCTTGTCATCGCCTATTATAATATCCCGCAGCAGATTGAGCGCACTCTTGAGAGTTGCTCGCCGGCCTATCAGGGCTGCGCGGCGGATGAAATCGAAGTAATCCTTGTGGATAACGGCTCTACTCAACCGTTGCCTGACGATCTGATGGAACGGTTTCCGCATGTCCGCCAAATTCTGCGTATAGAGGACAAACCATCGCCGGTTTTCGCCCTGAATGCCGGAATTCAGGCGGCCCGGCACGAAATGGTAGCCGTTATGATTGACGGGGCGCATATGCTGTCGCCCGGGGTGGTAAAACACGTGCGTGATTTGCAGCCCATGTTCCCCAACCCAGTCATAAACGTCCCGCAATACATCCTTGGCATGGTATCGCAAAATCTGCACACAAGCCCCGACGTCTTTGCCGAAGAAACCGCCAACCTCACGCGAATGGACTGGCCCGAGGACGGCTATGCGTTGTTCGACTATGCGGTTTATCCCGGCGAAAACTTTGCCCGATCCTATGTCGGCGCGATCGAAAGCAATTGCCTTATCACCACACGCAAGGTTCTTGATGAGTTTGGCGGATTTGATGAACGCTATGACGAACCGGGCGGCGGCTTTGCCAATCTGGAACTTTTCTCTCGGCTGATCCATGCCCCCCAGAACACATATATCACCCTGGCTGGCGAAGGATCCTTTCACCAGAACCATGACGGCACAACGACGCAACGCTCGCCAGAGGAACGCGATCAACTGGTGGCCGGATATAAGGTGCGTCACCGCGCGGTCACGGGATCTGATAGGGTTTTCAATAGCCGCAGCCCAGTGCTTTACGGTAAGGCGCGCCACCTGAGCCAACAAGTTCCGACAATTTCGCAAGAGTTCAAAGATGCATCCAGCCGCATCCTGAGACAGCTTGCGAATATCTATGTCGCGCGGGCACGGGCGGGAATGACCGACAATTACAAACCTGTGTTGTCGGTCGGAGGTTCGCCGGACGAACGCCTTGCGCGCACCCCCTTGCCACCGCTGGGATTGCTGCCCGAAGCTGCGGCACGCAATAAAGTGGAAAAGCAGGAACTCAGCTATCTTCGCTGCCTTAAACAGGTACATAAGGCGGTTCGCCCAAAGCTTTATTTTGAAATCGGGGTAGACACGGGGGCCAGCCTGGCGCTGGCGGAATGCCCCGCTGTCGGGGTCGATCCAGCCTTTGTCATTACAAATCAGCAGACAACACCTTGTCGGCTTTTCCGCGAAAAAAGCGATGACTTTTTCGCCAACACGGATCGTTGCAAAAACGTCCTTGGTCAGGGCATTGATTTGGCATTTCTTGATGGTATGCATCTGGCCGAATTTATTCTGAGGGACTTTATCAAGACAGAGCGCTGGATGGCCAAAGGCGGCGTGATATTGATTGATGACGTTCTGCCGGACCAGATGGAGATGCTGGAACGGGACCGCCGTTTCAACGCCTGGTGTGGGGATGTCTATAAGATTGTCCCGATCCTGCGCCGCTACCGTCCCGATCTGGAGGTTTCTGTGTTCGAAACATTTATCGGCGCCTACCGTAAGGGGCTTTTGGTGGTGTCCGGCATAGATCCAAGCAACAACACGCTTGAGACGCAATACGATCAGATCGCGGCAGAAATTGCCGATGGTACATTTGATGTTGGCTCGATTACGGAACTTGAAACGGTGATAAACCCACGGCCCATAAAGGATTTGACCGCGGCGGCCGGTCGGCGCGGCTGACTTACGGTTTTGCCTCGCGCCGTCCAACCGCATGCAGAAATCGCAATGTCGGTTGCAGAAACAGTTTTGGTTTTGATACCGGGAAAAAATGCCCCACATCGGGGATGACCTTTAGCACAGCCTGTGGGCAAACCTTGGCCATCTTCTCGGCCGACGACAGGGTTGCCGACTTTCCCCCTGCCAAAAGCAACATTGGCTGCTGCAGCTTACTCAGATCGGATTTATCAAAGGATTTTCCGTTCTTGATATCCTCAATCAACGATGCACGTTCGGTCAATTCTATCCATTTCGACGCCGCCTTGGGGCTGCGGAAAACCAGCGAATGACGATACAGCGCATTCAAAAGTTCCCCGGCCTCGGGGCCTGCTTCGATCTGAATCCGGGCCACAGATTTCAGATATTCCATCCCATCATTCGCCTGGGTCAAAGCCTCGACATCAATCCCCAGTTTTTCAAGACGGCGGGCGATCTTGGGCGGAACACTTGATATTTCAACATCCACGGATGATTGAAGCGGACGCACCCGGACATCGACAAGAACAAGGCTGCGCACCCGTTCCGGATATCGAAGCGCAAACAAGATCGTAATCATTCCGCCAAAGGAATGCGCAACAAGGTCAGCGCGTTCGATGCCGCGATCATCCATCAATGCCTTGAGATCATCCACCATATTCGACACCGAATACCCGGTGGGGGGTTGTTCGCTTTTGCCGTGACCGCGTAAATCATAGGTCATCCACGGGCCCAAAAGCGACAGCGCCGGCGCGCCCGCTGCATACCAAAAAGCCGATGATGCCCCAAGCCCGTGAACCATCACAATGGGCAACCCCGGCTTGCGCCGGCGAGACCGTTGCGGCATCTCAAGAACATTGAGCTTTACACCGTTGACTGAAACAAAGCCCATTCGGCCCTCTTTATACAAAGGGTTCTACCGACCTCTGGATACCGTCCGGCAAAAGATCTATTTGATCTTTGCCAGACAGGCACCGCTAAAGGTCAGATATTAGTCTTCGATGTAGCCTAGCGCCCTAAGCTGATCGATCATCTCTTTTTTCTGTGATTCTGACGCCTCTTCGCCCGACCGGGGTGCCGCGACTTTTGGTTCTGAAACCGGATCAGCCTTTCGCACGGGGTTTTCGGCACGCCAGTCCGGATCATACAGCGCCGGTGGAACCCGACCTTCGAATTCTGCCGGAACTTTCAGACCCACCGAATGCGCCATGATCGCGGCGGTATCCACAATCGACATTTCGGGTCCGCGTGTCGCCCGTACACCTGGGCCTGACATCACAAAAATGCCGTCCGGGTGGTGGGTTCCAAATGGAACCGGACGTACCACCACAGAAGGTGCGCGATTTCGAACCGAAACAAACCCGTGATCGACCAGAGTCAGAACCAGATCTGGTGCTTCTTCCATCATCGGACCCGGAAATGCATCTTCGCGTTTCAGAACACCTGTGATGACAAGCTCTCCGGATTCCGGGTCTGCAAGCTTTAGCAAATCGGCGATAAGCTGTTCGCGAAAGGCTTCGTATTCGGATGCGGGAACGCCATTCGGGCATTTTTCCGATTGTTTTCGGATGACAATACCGTTGGACGACGGCGTCGGGCAGAATGCCTTGGTATGGGCCCAGTCCAGATTGGCGAAATTGGCCATATCACGGCGTTTTCCTGCCTCGCTGCCATCCGAAGGACGCCATGTCAGATGGCCCAGTTCTTCAAGATAGGCATTGATGCGAACCACATAATCAGAGCCGGTGAATCCGTGGTCGGACACGATAATCACATGGGCATCAGGGCCCGCGGCTGTGGAAAGTTCCGAAATATATTCGTCAACTTCGCGGAAATACTGGACCACCAGACGGCGCACTTCTTTGGCGTCATCGCTGGCAGTGTCCGGGTCCCATATTTTAGGGTCCAGAATATGCCAGGCCTGGTGCTGAATCTTGTCAGTCCCATCCAGCATCAGCGTAAAGAGATCGGGGTTGTCTTCGTCCAGCAAATGACGGGCGATATTGTACCATTGCCGGTCACGCGGCAGATGGTTTTCAACCCAGCGACGCAATTCGCCGTCTTCCATCAATTCGCCGATCTGGCCTTCTCTTTCAAAGTCCCAGGACAATTCTTTTGGATCAAAACCCGGAATCGCGGCGACCCGGTCATACAGCGACGTTGGGTGCATATTCCGGCGCAAATGTTTCCAGGAAACAAAGCCCGGAATAAGCGTGCCGTTCACTTCGGGCGGTGGCGCCATCATTGGAAAGTTCAGCGATGTCACTGTTTTTCCCTGCCGTGAGGCGATCTGCCAAAGGGTATCCACCTGAATGTCACGCGCGTCATACAGCGTGAAATACATGTCGTCGCCCATGTCCTGAAAGCGGACAAAATCATAGATGCCATGCGCGCCGGGCGTGCGGCCTGTCGAAACGGTTGTCCACGCAGGAGGTGTCAGCGGATGGGCCGTCGAAGCAAGCGTCGCCGAGAACCCGTTTGAAATCATTCCCGCAAGGAATGGCATCACCACGCCCTCAGGGCAGGTCCCGTCGATAAAGGGTGAGAGTACGGTGAAAGTGGCACCATCGAGACCAATTAGAACTGTTTTCGTCATAAAATTTTCCTGCCAAATATGTTTGCTTCTGCCCGGTTTACGCGGCGATTGGACCCGCTTTTAGAAATTCACTGATCTCACGAACGCTCAGATCGTCGACATAGCGGCCATCTTTGATGAGCAAATCCTGAAAACCCAAGTTTCGTTTTTCAAACGTTGTTTCGATCGCAACAAACAGTTGAATGATGTCGATCGAGTCAAATTCCAGATCAGCGACAAGAGTCGTGGTGCTATCAATTTCAGACGTCACGCCCCAATCAGAAACAAACTCTTGAATCGTAGTGATCAGACGGTTTTCAATATCTACAGACTGCAACATAGGTTATTCCACTTCATTTTTACTATATAACACTGGGTTTTCCCTCATTTAGCCAACAAGCTCCCGGTAGGCAATCGTGCAGACTCCATTTCCAACCTTGCGTACCTGTGCGGGCACACGGTGAGAGCCATAGGTCACGATTGCACTGCCGGCCGAGGCGTCCACATCCGTCAGAACAAACTCTTGTGGCCTGCCCTGTAATCCGACCCCGATTGCTTTGGCGGCTGCCTCTTTTAAAGACCACAGCGACACAG